>JBQCCT010000338.1:0-13273 GCA_051961955.1 Solirubrobacterales bacterium | reverse complement strand
CTCCCAGCGGTCGAAGACGTGGTGCATCAGGCCGCTCCCCCGGGTCACCGTGAGGAACTCGGTGCGAAAGCCGATCAGCGCCCGCGCCGGCACCAGGTACTCCATCCGCACCCAGCCGGTCGAGTGGTTGACCATCTGCTCCAGCCGCCCTTTGCGCCCGGCGAGCATCTGGGTGACGTCGCCGACGTGCTCCTCCGGCACGTCGATCGCCAGCCGCTCCACCGGCTCGTGGATCTGCCCTTCGATCTCCCGCGTCACCACCTGCGGCTGCCCCGCGGTCAGCTCGTAGCCCTCGCGCCGCATGATCTCCAGCAGCACCACCAGCTGCAGCTCGCCGCGCCCCTGCACCTCCCAGGCGTCCGGCCGCTCGGTGTCCTTGACCCGCAGCGAGACGTTGCCGACCAGCTCGGCGTCGAGCCGCGAGAGGATCTGGCGCGCGGTCAGCTTGTCGCCGCCCTGCGTACCCGCCAGCGGCGAGGTGTTGATCCCGATCACGACCGAGAGCGAGGGCTCGTCGACGGTGATCACCGGCAGCGGCCGCGGGTCCTCCGGATCGGCGAGCGTCTCGCCGATCGTCACCTCTTCGATCCCGGCGACGGCGATGATTTCGCCCGGCCCGGCCTCCTGGGCCGAGACCCGCTCCAGCCCCTGGGTCACGTAAAGCTCCGACACCGCCGCCCGCGCCACGCTGCCGTCGGCCCGGCACCAGGCGAGTTGCTGCCCGGATCGGATCGTCCCTTGGTGCACCCGGCAGATCGCCAGCCGCCCGACATAGGGCGAAGCGTCGAGGTTGGTCACGTGTGCCTGTAGTGGCGCCTCGGGGTCGTACTGTGGGGGCGGGATTTTCTCCAGCATCAGGTCCAGCAGCGGCTCCAGATCCTCGCCCTCGACGCCCTCCTCCAACGCCGCCCAGCCGGCTTTGGCGTTGGTGTAGACGATCGGGAAATCGATCTGGTCGGAGTCGGCGTCGAGGTCGATGAAGAGCTCGTAGACCTCGTCGATGATTTCGCTGATCCGCGCGTCCGGGCGGTCGACCTTGTTGACAACGAGGATGATCGGCAGCTTGCGCTCCAGCGCCTTGCGGAGGACGAAGCGGGTCTGCGGCAGCGGCCCCTCGGAAGCGTCGACCAGCAGCAGCGCCCCGTCAACCATCGTCAGCGCCCGCTCCACCTCGCCGCCAAAGTCGGCGTGCCCGGGCGTGTCGACGATGTTCAGCTTCACGTCACCGTAAGTGACGGCGGTGTTCTTGGCGAGGATCGTGATCCCCTTCTCGCGCTCGAGGTCCATCGAATCCATCACCCGCTCGGCGACCTCCTGCCCTTGGCGGAAAGTGCCGGTCTGCCACAGCATCGCGTCGACCAGGGTGGTCTTGCCGTGGTCCACGTGGGCGATGATGGCGACGTTGCGCAGATCTTCTCGAGCGGTGCTCATAACGAGTTGGGAGAGTAGGGAATTGGCGGGGCCGGCTCCAACCAAGACGAAGCCCGCCTCATGGGCGGGCTTCGGACTACTGGAAGCGTTTGGCGAGACTACTGCTGCTGAACGCTCGCAGCGGCCGGGCCCTTCGGCCCTTCTTCGGACTCGTAGCTCACTTTGGCGCCCTCGGTCAGGCTCTTGAAGCCCTCGCCGAGAATCGCGCTGTGATGGACAAAGACGTCCTTCGAGCCGTCGTCGGGCGTGATGAACCCGTAGCCCTTGTCGTCGCTAAACCACTTGACAGTTCCAGTCGGCATGCATTGCCTCCACTTCATGTGCTGCGAACGCGGAGGATGCGATGAAGCAACGACTGCGAGCGCTACGCACAACTTTCGCCGGTATCAACCGGCCCAACAGTCGGGGACGGTAGCAGGATCACCCACCGCTTCGTCGTTCTTGACCCGTTAACGGGCGCCGACGGCGGCGTCCGCGCGCGGATCTAGCGTTGCCGTGTGCGCTTCCTCGACAGCCTCGACCGCGATGCGATCACCGACCTGCTGGCGCGCGACGAGTTCTTCTGGCTCGACCTGACCGATCCTGGGGTTCCCGAGTCCAACCAGCTGCAGGAAGCGTTCTCCTTCCACCCGCTGGCGCTGGAGGACATGCTGAAGCGGGGTCAGCGGCCGAAGCTCGAGGACTTCGGCGACTACATGTTTCTCGTCTACTACGGCGCCGGCAGCAGAGAGGGGGAGGCGAGGCTGGAAGAGGTCCACGCGTTTCTCAGCGGCCACTATCTGGTCACCTCCCATCGCTTCGACTGCCCGGCGCTCGCCGAAGTGCGGCAGCGGCTCACCCAGCAGGAGCCGCGTTCGGAGCAGCTCGTCGTCTACCGGGTGATCGACGGTCTCACCGACAGCTTCTTCCCCGTCCTGGAGCGGGTCGACGACGAGATCGAGGCCCTGGAAGGGGAGATCTTCGACCGCACCTCGCCCGACCAACTGCAGCGGATCACCAAGCTGCGCCGGGAGCTGGTCGAGCTGCGCCGGGTGGCTGCCCCGCAACGCGATCTGCTGGCTCGCGGGATCGACGAAATCGTCGACATCCCCGGCCTGGAGGCCGATTCCCGCACCTACTTCCGCGACGTCTACGACCACGCGATCCGCATTTCAGACCAGATCGATTCCTACCGCGACCTCCTGGCCGGTACCCGCGATGCCTACCTCTCGGTCGTCTCCAATCGCCTCAACCAGATCACCAAGCAGTTGACCGTGGTGGCGACGATCTTCCTGCCGCTCTCCTTCCTGGTCGGGTTCTTCGGACAGAACTTCAAATGGCTGGTGGAAAAGATCAACACCGAGGCCGACTTCTGGGTCTGGGGGATCGGCAGCCTCGTGCTCTCAGTGGTCGCGCTGCTGATTTGGTTCCGCCGCGGCTCGTATCTTTGAGGCATTCAAGGGTTCCTCAACACGGCCGATAGGGAGAGGTAGATGCGCAACGGCAAGGGACTTTGTCGCCTCTGGGGCTGGTTGGCGGCACTCGCGATCGCCTGCTCTCTGGCGCCGGCCGCCGCCGCCGTAGCGGCGGTGCCGGTAAAGGGCCACGGGCCGCTCTCCCCGACCCTGGCCAAGCTGGCGCGACCGGCTGTGCGAACGCTGCCCCCGGCGCGGCAGGCGCGGGCGCTTGGCGTCGCGCCCAGCGGCCCCGGCAGCCTGCTTCGCCAGGGCGGCCGCGTCCTAGTCAGCGTCCGCTTCGACCACGGTGCCCTCGCCTATCGCGACGATCTGCGCGCGGCTGGGGGGCGGGTGCTCTCCGCCAGCCGTCGCTACCAATCCGCAACGGTGGCGGTGCCGCCCGCCGACCTGAGGTCGCTGACGGCGATCCCGGCGGTGGCCTCGGTGGCGCCGATCCGCACCCCGATGCTCTTCGCCGACAACTGCGAAGGCGGCTCGGTCATCTCCGAGGGCGTGGCGCAGCTGAACGCAAAAACCGCCCGGGAAGAATTCAGCGTCGACGGAAGCGGGATCAAAGTCGGTGTCCTTTCCGACTCCTACGACCAGGCGACCGAAGCGGCCACCGGCGGCCCGATCGAAACCCACGCCAAAGAAGACGAAGAAACCGCCGACCTGCCTGGCGCACCCGGCAACGAATGCAGCGGACAGGCGCTGCCGGTCAACGTACTCGAAGACTTCGAATCCGAAGAAGCGACCGACGAGGGCCGGGGGATGCTGCAGATCGTCCACGACATGGCGCCGAATGCCTCGCTTGCCTTCGCGACCGCCTTCACCGGCGAAGAAGAATTTGCCGGAAACATCAAAAAACTCGCCCTCGCGGGGGCGAAAGTGATCGTCGACGACGTCGGCTACTTCGAAGAGCCGATGTTCCAGGACGGGCCGATCGCGGTCGCGATCAACGAAGTCACCGCCCTGGGTGACACCTACCTCTCGGCGGCCGGCAACGACAACATGTTCGACGGCGAAGGCAACGAAATCGCCTCCTGGGAAGCCCCCGAATTCCGCGACTCCGGCGCCTGCCCGGCGAAGGTCGCAGCCCTGCCCGGCTTCAACGCCTCCCACTGCATGGACTTCAATCCCGAAGCGCCTACCGACCGGACCTTCGGGATCAAAGTCGAACCGGGCGAAGTCCTCACCGTCGACCTGCAGTGGGCGGAACCGTGGGAAGGGGTCGAAACCGACCTCGACGCGATCCTGCTCGACGCCAACGGCAACGTCCTCACCGGCTCGGCGGAATCGAACGAAGAAACGCAGCGGCCGCTGGAGATCGTCCAGTGGGAAAACAAAAGCGCCTCGACCCAGACCGTACAGCTGGTGATCAACCGCTTCTCCGGCCCCGGTGCCCGGCTCAAGTTCATCCTCCTGGAGAACGGCGGCGGCGTCAGCGAGGTCGAGTACCCGCGCTCGGGCGGCGGCGACGTGGTCGGCCCGACGATCATGGGCCATGCCGGCGCCGCCAGCGCGATCTCGGTCGGCGCGATGCGCTACGAACCCCGCCCGGGAGAAGGCGAAGAACCGGAGTTCTACAGCTCCCGCGGCCCGGTGACCCACCTCTTCGAACCGGCCGAAGGCACTGGACCGGCAGCACCTGTCCCAGGGGGAGAAGAAGTGCTCTCCAAGCCTGACGTCACCGCCACTGACTGCGGGGGGACGACCTTCTTCGCCGTTCTCGCCGAAAGCGAGTGGCATTTCTGCGGTACCTCGGCGGCAGCGCCACACGCGGCGGGAGCGGTGGCTCTTATGCGGCAGGCGGCTCCGCTCGCAAGTCCTGAACTGCTGCGCGAATCGCTGATCGGGACGGCGTCTCCAATCGGCGTCTTCGGCTCCTGCGCGGTCGGCGGCGGCCTGGTGGAAACGGTTGCCGCCGTCGAAGCCGCTCGCGAAGAAATCACTCCTACTGCGCCGGAAGAATGCGAACCGCCCGACGCCTCCGGCTCGGTCTTCGTCGCCCCGGGCAACTGGGGCATCGAATCGCCCCCGACCCCGCCCACGCCGGAACCGACTCCCCCGCCGACGCCCACCGCTCCTGCGACCAGCTTCCTCAAGCACCCGCCCAAGGTTGTGAAGACCCGTAGCAAGACCGCCCGCGTCGTCTTCCGCTTCGGTTCCGATCAGGCGGGCGTGACGTTCCTCTGCAAGATCGACAGGGCCGCCTTCCGCGCCTGCGGTGGCAAGCTCACCCACCGCTTCGGGGTAGGCAGTCACACGGTCAAGGTGAAGGCAGTCAGCTCAGCCGGTCTCGCCGACTCGACGCCGGCCGTCTTCCGCTTCCGGGTCAAGCACGTCGGCTGAGCTCTTCCGGGCCCCAGCGCTCCGGGCGGGCCGCCACGCCTGCCGGCGCCAGATCCAGTGGCCGGCGGCGAGCAAGGCCAGCAGCGCCAGGACGCTGCCGAGCACCAGCGGGTCGGTCAACGTGAGCCCCTCGATCCTGGTTCCGAAATAGACAGCGATCGCGGTGATCGGCAGGTAGCCGAGCGCGGTCGTCCAGACGAAGCGCCAGACCGGGACGCGGGCAGCGCCGGCGGCATAGGAGACGATGCTGAAGGGGAGGATCGGGATCAACCGCATCGCCAGCAGCAGGGTCGGTCCGCCGCGCTCGATCGCCTGCTCGACCCGCTCGAAGCGCTCCTCCCCGAACCAGCGATCGAGCAGCGGCCGAGCAACCCGGTGGCCGACCGTCCAGCAGAGCAGGCCGGAGAGAACCCAGCCGGTCATCATCAGCGCCAGCGCCGGGAAGAAACCGTAGGCGAAGCCGGCGGCGGCGTCGACGATCTCGGCTGGGTAGAAGACGACGGCGTGGATCAGGGTGAGGGCGAGGATCAGCAGCGGTCCGGTCGCCCCGAGCCGGTCGATCTGGTGGCGCACCTCGGCGTTGTCGCCCTGTAGCGCCGCCTTGACCGCCTCGTGCAGCGGGTCGACAGCGAAGAACAGCACCGCCAGGAAGCTGATTCCTGCGACGGTGACCCCGATCTCCACCAGCGGCAGACGGTTCCTCTCCATTCCCTCAGGCTAGTGGCGCGCGGAGCGATCTCCGAATAGGCTAGAAAGCATGAGTAATTTGGAGGCGATGGCGAAGAAGATCAGGATCCTGGTCTCGCGGCCGCTCTTCGCGGCCGCCTTGATGGCGGCCCTCGTCTGCCTCGTCGTTGGATGCGGTGGGGGCGGTGATAGCGGCGCTAACTCTGCCTCCGCCGCCACCGGACAGGCGGGCTGCCCGGTGGGGAAGTCGGTGCTGAAGCTGGTACCCAAGGCACCCCAGTGGTGGAAGGAAGGACCGGGGCCGACGCTTGCGCTCGCCTGCGTCAAAGACCGCTTCCACGGCAGCGCGGTGATCGTTGGCTTTGCCTCCCCGTTCGAAGGGTCCTGCGTGACCGTTTACAACCTGAGAGCGGGCTTGTCTCACGGTGAAATCTGCACCTCCGAAGAAGGGGAATGGACCGACTTCTTCTGCAAAGGAGGTCCCGGTTGTGTCCAGGGGTTCGTCCATGAACCCGGCTTCACGCAGCTCGCCGGCCCGGTCGAGTCGAAGGTGAAGAAGATCAAGGTTGTGGTTGGTGGCAAGCCCCTGAAGCAGGGGGTGGCGCTGGCGCAGATCGAAAACCCAGCCGTTCGCCAAATTCACGCGGGGGAACCATTCGGCTTCTTCGTTGCCTTCGTTCCGGGGTGCGTGGTCCCGCACGAAGTGAAAGTCCAGCTGCTCGACGCGACCGGCTCCCAGATCGGGACGGCCCGCGAGTTTTCAGGACCTGCAGGCGGCTGTTCGCATCGCAAGGGCAGCCGAGCGCCGTCTGCCTAGCCCCGCAGACGCTCGGCCAGGCCTGAATGGCGGCCGCCGCTGTCGTCGCGGCGGACCGCGGCGGCGAGGGAGGCCTGGTCGCCGACGAGGACACAGCTGCTGCGAGCGCGGGTGATCGCGGTGTAGAGGAGGGGGCGATTGAGCATCCGCGAGTGGGAGCGGTGGCAGACGCCGACCACCACCGGCACCTCGCAGCCCTGGGCCTTGTGGACCGAGATCGCGTAGGCGAGGCGGAGGGTGGCGGTCTCGCTGTAGGGAATGACGAGGCTGCCGCCGTCGTCGGTGTCGACCACGATCTCCTCCTCGTCGGGGTCGTCGTCGCGGAGGAAGACGATCGAGCCGTTCATCAGCCCCAGCTCGTGGGAGTTGCGGGTCTGGATCAGGCGGTCGCCGATGCGGAAGCGGTCGCTGACGGCGGGCTTGCCGTCGGGGTTGAGCTCGGCCTGGAGGCGTTCGTTGAGGGCGTCGATCCCGACCGCCCCCCGGTACATCGGCGCCAGCACCTGCACCTCGCGGACCGGGTCGACGGCGAATTTGGCCGGGGCGCGCTCGGCGACAACCTCGACCACCGTCTCCAGGGCGCGCTCCGCCGCCCCCCGCTCGATGAAGAAGAAGTCGTGGTCCTGCTCGGGACCGGGCTCGAGGTGGGGCGGACGGCCGTGGTTGATCTCGTGGGCGGCGGTGGTGATCATCGATCGCGCCGCCTGGCGGAAGATCTGGGTCAGCCGCACGACCGGCACCGCGCCGGAGGCGATCAGGTCCTCGAAGGGCTTGCCCGCCCCGATCGGCGGCAGCTGGTCGGCGTCACCGACAAAGACGACGTGGGTGGTCTCCGCCAGTCCGTTCAGCAGCACCTCGGCGAGGCGCAGGTTCAGCATCGAGGACTCGTCGACGATCACCAGGTCGACCGGAAGCGGCCGGCCCGGCCGGTAGGCCGGCTCGCGACCCGGCATCCATTCGAGCAGCCGGTGGATCGTCTTCGCCTCGTGGCCGGTGGTCTCTTCCAGGCGCCGCGCTGCCCGACCGGTGGGGGCGCAGAGGGCAATCGTCGCGTTGGCGGCTTCGGCCTCGATGACGATCTCCCGGGTGGCTTCGGTCTTGCCGACGCCGGGACCGCCGGTGAGGACCGAGACCCGCGCCGCGAAGGCGGCCCGCACCGCCGCCCACTGCTCGTCGGTGAGTTTGCCGCGCGGCTCCTCGCCGGGCTCGTGGTCGAGGTGGGGGGGAGCGGCGGTGCGCCGGGCCAGCGTCTCCGCCACCGCCAGCTCGCTCTCGCGGGTGGCCTCGCGGTAGACGCGGCCTTCGTCGTCGACCACGTTCGCCGCTTCGACCAGCACGTCGGGGTCGGGGGCGAGCCCGATCAGCCGCGCCGTGCGCCGCGCCAGCTCCGGCAGCGGCAGGTAGCTGTTGCCCTGCTGTTCAGCCTCGATCAGGGCGTAGACGGTGGCGGCCTGCGCGCGCTTGCTCGACTCCGGCGGCAGGTCGGCGGCGAGGGCGATCTTGTCGGCGCGGGCGAAGCCGACCCCCGGCACCTCGGTCAGGCGATAGGGGTTCTCCTGCAGGATCGCCATCGAGTCCTCGCCGTAGCGGGCGTGGATCGGCGCCGCCAGGTGCGCCAGCCCGTGCGGCGCGAGCTGCACGTGGAGGTCGCGGATCGCCCGGCTCGCGTACCAGGACTGGGTCGCGGCGGCGGCCTGGTCGGGGCTGACTCCGCGCAGCGAGCCGAGCACCGCTTCCGGGTTGGCGGCGATCTTCTGCAGGACGTCGGTGCCGTACTCGTCGCAGAGTCGTTCGGCCCGCTTCTGGCCGATGTGGCGCAGCGAGGTGAGGTAGGCGACCTGCCCCTCGCGGTCGGTGGGGTCGAGCGGCAGCGCCCCCTGAGCGCGAAGCTGGCGGCCGTAGCGGTTGTGGGTCTGCCACTCGCCGCTGACTTCGGCGCGGTCGCCGGCGTCGAGGTGGGCGACGGGCCCGACCAGCGCGAAGCCCAGCCCTTCGCCCGAGTCCTCCCGCACCTCCAGCACCGCGTAGCCGTCGTCGTCCTCGGACTTGTAGATGACGCCGAGCACCTCGACCGTCCCGCTGTAGGAGGCGGCGTCGGCGTCGAAAAGGGTCGCTGCGCGGGTCACGCACCAAGGCTAGGCCCCTGGAAGGCGGGAGCCGCCGTTCCCGAACCCGCTATTTCCGGCGGATGGGTGGATCGATCCTCTAGGTTCGGCAGATGGCTGCCTCCCGACCCCCGGCCGGCCTCTGCGACCACTGCCGCCACCAGCGCCTGGTCCCGAACACCCGCGGCTCGGTCTTCTCGCTCTGCGAGCGCTCGCGCGAGGAGCCGGAGTACCCGCGCTACCCCCGGCTCCCCGTGCTTAGCTGCGAGGGATTCGAGGCTAGGCCGCCATCGGGTCCGGCTCGCCCAGCTTGCTGATGTCCGGCGCCTCGTAGACGCCGCCGGGCACGCCGCCGACGATCACCATGCGGATGCCCCCCGAGCCCGGCCAGACCTTGCGCTTGGTTCCCGCGGCGACCCGCACCATGTGCTCAGGGTCGAGCGGAAAGCGCTCGCCTTCGATCTCGATCTCGCCGCCGCCGTGGAGGACCATGAAGACCTCCTCCTGGCCGTCCTCGGCGTGGTCGTGTTCGGGGTAGTTGTCGAAGTTCGGCGGCATGTCGATCACCTGCAACCCGAAGGCCGAGACCCCGAGCTCCGCCCGAGCCCGTTTGAAGGCCCCGAGGTAAACGCCCTCCATCTCGTCGATCTTCTTCACCGTGTAGTCGCCCATGTGTCTTCCTCCGTTGTCCTCGCCGGCGAGCCTCCCGCCAGCCTGTAAACGAACGTTCGTGCTTTTCTATAATGCCTGTCTGTGACTCCCGTCACTGAGAAGGGAACGCAAACCCGCGAGGCGATCCTCGACCGCGCTGTCGATCTCGCCACCGTCGAGGGGCTGGAGGGCCTGACGATCGGTCGCCTGGCGGCGGAGCTGCGGATGAGCAAGAGCGGCCTCTTCGCCCACTTCGGCTCCAAGCAGGAGCTGCAACTGGCGACGATCGCCGCCGCCACCCAGCGCTTCAAAGGCAGGGTGATCGATCCGGCGCTCGGCTTTCCCGACGGCGCTCCGCGCCTGCGGGCGATGGCCGAGCGCTACCTCGACCAGCTCGGGGACTACTCCGGCGGTTGCTTTTGGGCCGCCACCTCGGTCGAGTACGACGACCGCCCCGGCCCCGTCCGCGACGCGATCGCCGTCGCCCTCGATACCTGGCTCGCCGAGCTCGAGCGCCAGGCCGGCGTCGCCGGCGTCGAGAACCCTGCCCGCTTCGCCTTCGAGCTCTACGCGCTGGTGATGGCGACGAACTCCCGCTATCGCCTCAGCGGCGACAGGCGCGTCTTCGGGCATGCCCGCGAAGCGGTCGACCGCCTCCTCAGGCAGCTGCCCGGCGAAACCGGGTAGCTAGGGTTGCCGTTTCCCCCACCCACCGCCTGAAGGAGCTCCAGATGGACGTCGCGATCGGTCTTCCCAACGCAGTGCCGGGTGCCTCCGGCAGGCAGTTGACGGACTGGGCGCGGCGGGCGGAGGAACACGGGTTTTCCAGCCTGGGGACGATCGACCGGGTCGCCTATCCGAACGTGGAGATGCTGACCGCGCTGTCCGCTGCGGCGGCGGTGACGGAGCGAATCGGGCTGGCGACGACGGTCCTGCTGGGGCCGTTGCGCGGCAACCCGGTCTCGCTGGCGAAGCAGGTGCTGAGCCTGCATGCGATCTCGGGCGAACGGGTGACTCTGGGGATCGGCCTCGGTGGCCGCGAGGACGACTACGAGGTGGCTGGCGCCAGCATGAAGACGCGCGGCAAGGTCCTCGACGAGATGCTGGGGCGGATGCGGGAGGTCTGGGGCGGCGAGGAGATGGGGCCGCAGACCGAGACCGAACCGCGGGTGCTCGTCGGCGGCGGGGTCGAGGCCTCGTTCAAGCGCGCCGCCCGCTTCGGCGACGGCTGGATCGCGTCCGGGGCGCCACCGGAGCAGCTCGCCGGCTGGCGCGAGGAATTCGAGGCGGCCTGGTCGGCGGCCGGCCGCGAGGAGCCAGCACAAAACGCCGGTCTCGCCTACTTCTCCCTCGGCGACCAGGCCGAGGAGGACGCCAAGCGCTACCTGACCGACTACTACGCCTGGCTCGGAGAGGAGACCGCCAACTGGATCGCCGACTCCGCCGCCAAGACTCCCGAAGCCGTGCAGCAATACCTCTCGGCCTTCGAGCAGGCAGGCTGCCAGGAGCTCTTCCTCTTCCCAAGCTCGAGCGACCCGCGCCAGGTCGACCTGCTGGCCGAGGCTGCGGGGCTGTAGGCGGAGGCTCCTTGGCGGAGGCGCGGATCGAGGTGCGATTGCGTCCGCGCGGCCATGCCGATGAGCTGCTGGGCTTCAAGGAGGGCGTCCTGCAGGCGCGCGTCTCCGCTCCGCCGGTCGACGGCAAGGCGAACAAGGCGCTCTGCGGCCATGCGCACTTGTTCCCGCTATGCGGGAAGAAGTGCGTCCGTACACTCGCGGCATGGATCGCGAGCTGCTCGCATCGACGCTGGCCGAGGCCGGTGAGCCTTCATACCGCACCGCGCAGGTGTGGGAGTGGGTCGCACGCGGGGCGCGCTCCTACGCGGAGATGACCAACTTGCCGGCGGCGCTGCGGGAGCGGCTGGAGGCAACGGTGCCGCTCTCGACTTTGGCGGTCGCCACGGAGGCGAAGTCGGACGACGGCACGGTCAAGACCCTCTTCCACACTGCTGACGGGCGGCCGATCGAGGCGGTGCTGATGCGCTACCGGGACGGCCGCCGCTCGGTCTGCCTCTCCTCGCAGTCGGGCTGCCCGCTGACCTGCACCTTCTGCGCCACCGGCCAGATGAAGTTCGGCCGCAACCTCTCCGCCGACGAGATCCTCGACCAGGCTCTCCACTTCCGCCGCAGCGAAGCGATCGACCATGTCGTCTTCATGGGGATGGGGGAGCCGACGATGAACATCGACAACGTGCTCGCCGCCTGCGAGCGGCTGCCGGATCTTGGCGTCACCCACCGCCGCACCGCGATCTCCACCGTCGGCTGGGTGCCGGGGATCGACCGCCTCGCCGAGTGCGAGATGCCGATCAGCCTGGCGCTCTCCCTGCATGCGCCTAACGACGGCTTGCGCTCGCAGATCATGCCGGTCAACGAGCGCTACCCGATCGCCGCGGTGCTGGCCGCCTGCGAGCGCTACCGCGCCGCCCGCCGCCGCAAGGTCTTTGTCGAGTACGTGATGCTCGACAGGGTCAACGACCTGCCCGAGCACGCCCGTGAGCTGGCCGAGCTGCTCGACCCCCGCGGCTACAAGGTCAACCTCATCCCCTACAACCCGACCGGCGCCTACGACGGCTCCCCGCCCGAGCGGATCGAGCGCTTCCGCGCGCTCCTCGCGGAGCACCACATCACCGCCACGGTCCGCCTCACCCGCGGCCGCGACATCGACGCCGCCTGCGGCCAACTCGCTGCTGCGGCCGGCTGACGGGCCCGGAATTCACTCTTCTGTCACAGCATTTGTGCAGAAATTTGGCAATCGTGTCTTGTTCGGTTACAGACGAAAAGTTACGGTACGATCATGCAGACGATGGAGATGCAATCGACCGATAAGCGGCTTGACGACCTGAATAGCCGGATGTCAGAAGGCTTCGGGCGCGTTCACCGGGAGATCGACGGTCTGAACGAGCGGATGACCGAAGGCTTCAAACGCGTCGATCGGGAAATCAATCGCCTCGATGGGCGGATGACCGAAGGGTTCAAGCGCATCGACGGTGAAATCAGCCGCCTCGACGGAGACATCCGTGAACTTCGCGGCGAGATCAAAGGGCTGCGCGGCGAAATGAATACGCGCTTCGAATCGGTGGACGCGCGGTTCGACGCCATGCATCGAACGATGATGCGCGGTTTCTTCGCGATAGGGGGAATTACGGTGACTCTCTTCCTCGCTTCCGCTGGACTTCACGGCTTCTAACCAAGCTTCCCAAGGGGGAAGAGAAACTGGCCAGTTAGCCAGTTACGATCCCACCTATGGCCACGGTCGATACCACCGCGCCGGTTGCGCGACCGCCGCAGATGTCGGCGAATCCGCTGCGGCGGGTTGCCGAAGACGTGCGCGCGGAGTGGCAGGGGAGGGGGAAGTTCCCGCCGGGGCGGAAGGACTTCAGCTGGAGTCGCACCCTCCAGGTCAATGGCGACCCGCTGCCGCTGCTGATCGGCGCCTACGAAGAGTTCGGGCCGATCTTCACGCTGCGGCTGCTGCACTCGCCGGTCGTTTTCATGCTCGGGCCGGAGGCGAACCACTTCATCACCGTCGCCCACCCAGAGAACTTCCACTGGCGCGAGTCGAGCTTCGGCGACCTGATCCCCCTGCTCGGCGACGGCCTGCTGACGATCGACGAGGACTATCACGACCGCGCCCGGGCGATCATGATGCCCGCCTTCCACCGCGAACAGATCGAAGCGGCGACGGAGGCGATGGCGGTCGAGGCCGACCAGGCGATCGACGCCCTCCCGGTCGGG
>JBQCCT010000337.1:0-6018 GCA_051961955.1 Solirubrobacterales bacterium | reverse complement strand
CCCCGTGCGGCACTGGCTGGCACGTCGACGAAACGGTCGGCACCGCCATTGGCTCGACGAGCCTCCACTCAACAGGTGGCGCTCTCGAAGCTACATGCACGGGCTCGAGTTTGAGGGGGACGAAAAAATCCACAGGCAGCTCGACCACTACACCTGTAATCGTGGTGGCCACGGCTAGTCTGACCTGGAGCGGTTGCAACCAGATCACGGAAACCCTCGAAGGTGGCGAACTCGAAATCCATCAGATCGCCGGAACCCATAACGGCACAGTTACAGCCAAGGGCTTCAAGTGGACAACGGCAGTCGCCGGCCTCAGCTGCACGTTAGGCTACGGCGCCGGTGTCCATCTCGGCGTCCTCACAGGCGGTAGCCCGGCGATCCTGCACATCAGTGCAGTCGTTACCAAGCAGGCCGGCGGCTTCCTTTGCCCGGCGAACTCGGTGTTGGAAGGTACATACCAGCTCACAAACCATACCGCCGCCTACGTAGTCGCCTCATAAGGGTCTAACGCTCAGGCTGAAGCAACAGCCGCCCGAAACGGCGGCTGTTGCCCGTTACCATTGAGTTCACGCAGGTCAACAAACTCCCATGTTCTTGACTGGTACGACGGGGTATGTTAAGACTGAAGCCGTAACGCAATTCGGCACTCGTCCGCCGGAGCAAGGAGAGAGATCATGAAGGGTTTGAAGGCCCTCGGCCTTGCCGTGATCGCGGCTATAGCCCTGACGGCGTTCCTCGGGGCCAGCTCGGCTTCGGCGACCGTCCTCTGCACAACAACAACAAGCCCATGCGGCACTGGATGGCACATCGATGAATTGGTCCTCACCGCAATCGGATCAACGTCCACACACAGCACAGGCGGGGCTCTCGAAGCCACATGTACGGAATCGTCAGCGACGGGGACCAAAACAAGGACAGGCAGCTCGACCACCACACCTGCCTGGAGCATAAGCACGGCTAGTCTGACCTGGGGTGGTTGCAACCAGGTAACGGAAACCCTCGAAGGCGGCGAACTCGAAATCCATCAGATCGCCGGAACCCATAACGGCACAGTTACAGAGAAGTGGTTCAAGGTGACAGTCGTCATCGCCGGCCTCAGCTGCACCTTTGGCGCCGGGGAAGGCCCCATACACATGGGCATCCTCACAGGCGGAAGCCCAGCGATTCTGCACGTCACCACGGTCGTGGGGAAGTGAGCCGGCGGATTCCTCTGCCCGGCGGACTCCGTGTGGGAAGGCACATACCAGCTCGCGAACCATGCCGGAGCCTACGTAGTCGCCTCATAAGCGCTAGTACTCCTCCCGGTTAAAGCAACAGCCGCCCCGGAAAGGGGCGGCCGGTCGTTTGCATCGAACCTCCAGGTCAACAAACTCCAATGTTCTTGACTGGTCCGGATAGGTCTGTTAGGACTGATGAGGTAACGCAATCCGGCACTCGTCCGCCGGAGCAAGGAGAGAGATCATGAAGTGTCTGAAGGCCTTGGGCCTTGCCGCGATCGCGGCTGTGGCCCTGATGGCGTTTCTCGGAGCCGGTTCCGCTTCGGCGTCCGTCCTCTGCACAACAACAACAACCCCGTGCGGCACCGGGTGGCACGTCAACAGCCTCGTCGCGACTGCTACGGGCTCAATTTCCCAGCACTCCACAGGCGGGGCTCTCGAAGCTACATGCACGGGATCGAGCTCGACTGATGAAAGCATCGGAACAGGGAGCTCGACCACGACATCTGTCCGTAAGGTCAGGAGGGAAAACCTGACCTGGAGTGGTTGCAACCAGACGACGGAAACCCTCGAAGGCGGAGAAACAGAAATCCATCAGATCGCTGGAACCCATAACGGCACAGTTACATCCAAGGGGTTCAAGGTGACAGTCGTCATCGCCGGCGTCAGCTGCACCTTCGGCGCCGGGACCGGTATCCATCTCGGCACCCTTACAGGCGGAGCCCCGGCAATCCTGCACATGCACGCCATCGTGCTCAAGGAATTTGGCTCGTTCCTCTGCCCGGCGGACTCCGTGTGGGACGGCACATATCAGGTTACAAACCATGCTGCAACGTTCGTAGTCGCCTCATAAGCGCCTAGCAGCCGATGATTGAGACTACAGCCGCCCCGATTCGGGGCGGCTGTTGCGCCGACATGGAACCGCGCCGTCCCTACTCCCCGATCAGCTCGATCCGGTACTCGTCCGGATCCCGGACGAAGCAGATGCGGTGGCCTTCGGTGCGGCCGCCGGGGCGGTAGGGGGGCTTTTCGGGCTCGATGCCTAGGTCTGCCAGCCGCTCGAGGGCGGTGTCGAGGTTGCCGTCGACGAGGAGGGCGATGTGGTTGTAGCCGGTGCCGAGGTCGTAGGAATCGACGCCATGGTTGTAGGTCAGCTCGAGGCGGGGGTCCTCGCCGGGGAGGGCCATGAAGACGTTGATCGCCTCGTCGCCGATCGGCATCCGGCGTATCTCTTCGAAGCCGAGCCGCTCGTAGAAGGCCACTGAGCGCTCGATGTCGCCGATCCGGTAGCAGGTGTGAAGAAAGGAAGTCACTCGACCGTAGAGGATACCGGGGGGCCAAAGAGACGAAAACTGGGTAAAAAGATCGGTACGCCTCAGGACGCTCCCTTGAAGGTCTCTGGGCGGAGTACTAGCTTGCAGCATCTGGGCAATCTGGGGATGCCCTTCACCGGTTAACCCTCGTATAGAAAGGCACGCTTTTGCATAGCAAGCTTTCACGCCGCGCCCGCCTGCGGGCTCTGGCTCTCGCGGTCCCAGTGGCCGCCTTCGCCGTTGTCGTCGGCAGCTCGAGTCTCGCTGGGGCAGCGGAAACCACCACCACCGTCCCGGCGACGGGGACCACCGACGTGATCAAAATCGAGCTGACCCAAGGGAAGCTGAAGTTCGTCTATCCCGAAACCGTCGCCTACGGGGACGAGCTCAAGGTCGAAAACACGACCAACCCGCACCAGGTTGGCCCGCACACCTTCTCGCTGGTCACCAAAGGCTCGATCCCGAAGACGGCGAACGCGCGCAAAAACTGCTTCACCCCGAAACACATTTGCCTCGCGATCGCCAAATGGCATGGGTTCAACCCGAAAACGGAAAAGATCAAGTTCAACCCGGCGAAGGCGGGCCCTGAAGGCTGGAGCACGATGGGCAACGCCACCGGCAAGAAAGGCGACTCCTGGTTCACCGGCGAAAAGAAGTCGGGGACCAGCATCACCCAGCAGGTCACCGCGCTGCCCGGAACGACGCTGTACTTCCAGTGCGCCGTCCACCCGTGGATGCACGGCAAAGTGACGGTCACGCCAGCGCCGGTCGTCCCGACCGCCTAGCGATCACGTCTGGGCAGTCCTCAGCACACCGCCTTGGGCGCCGGGCTTTCCTCGGCGCCCTTGGCGGCGGCGCCCTCGCCGTCCTCCTCCCCCTGAGGGGCAGGAGCGGCGGGCTGCTGCCGTTCGCCTCCGAGCCGCCGCCGGCGCTCGCCGCGGTCCCTTTCCGCGACCGCCTGCCGATCCCGCCGGTCCTCGACGAAGACCACATCCGCATCCCGATCCGGGAGGCCGAGCAACAGATCCTCCCTGGCCGCAAGACCAAGCTCTGGACCTTCGGCGGCAGCTTCCCGGGGCCGACGATCCGCCGCCGCGCCGGACGCCGCACCCGCGTCACCTTCCACCACGACCTGCCGGAGAAGGTCGGGGAGCTGACCGTCCACCTGCACGGCGGCCACAACCGCACCCAGTTCGACGGCTACCCCGGCGGCCTGACCAAGCGCCAGCCGCGCTCCCTCTACTGCCATATCCCCACCGACCTCTCGCCGCGGGAGTCCGGCAACGAGTTCCTGATCGAGCCCGGGGCGCGGAAAACCTACGTCTACGACCTGATGGAGGACGGGCATCCCGAACGCGCCGCCTTCCAGTGGTACCACGACCACCGCCTCGATCGCACCGCCCTGCACAGCTGGCACGGCCTCGCCGGGATGTGGATCGTCGACGACGGGTTCGACGATTCCCTACCGCTCCCCCGCGGCGACCGCGACCTGCCGCTGATGATCGCCGACCGCACCTTCGACGCGCACAACCAGCTGATCAACCCGTTCACCGACAAACGCCCGCCTGCCGACGGCATCCTCGGCGAGAGCGTCCTCGTCAACGGCGCCTACATGCCGCACCACCGGGTCACCCCGCAGCGCTACCGGCTGCGCATCCTCAACATCTCCTCCTTCCGCAGCTACAACCTGCAGCTCTCCAACGGCGCGCCGATGATCCAGATCGCGACCGAGAGCGGGCTGATGCCGAAGCCGGTCCGCCGCAAGGAAATCCTCCTCGGCCCGGCCGAGCGGGTCGAGGTGATCGTCGACTTCGCGGGCGCGGCGGGGGAGACCGTCGAGCTGCGCAGCAGCAAGCGCCATCCGGGCCGCAACCCGCAGGGCGCCCGTACCTACGGCGGCGCCCTGATGCAGTTCCGGGTCGCTTCCGGCCGTCTCCCCGACCGCACCCGCGTCCCCCGCCACCTGCGCCCGCTGCCGGCGTGGGCGCAGAAGGCCAAGCGTAAACCCGACCACCGCTGGGAGATCACGATCGGCGGCTACTTCAAGACCACCTGGCGGATCAACGGCCGCACCTTCAACCCCGCCTTCGTCGAGGCTTCCCCCAAGCTCAACAGCACCGTCACCTGGGAGCTCGTCAACAAGACCAACGTCGCCCACATCATGCACCTGCACCACACCGACTGGTACCTGCTCGAGCGCAATGGCGAGGCGCCGCCCCCCTGGGAAGACTGTCTCAAGGAGACGTTTTTCCTCTTCCCTAATGAAAAAATTCTCCTTGCCGGTCACTTCTCCGACTACACGGGGAAATTCGTAATTCACTGTCACATGCTTGATCATGAGGACCATGGCCTGATGAGCCAGTTCCAGGTGGTGCGAGCGTAAGCGGCGACCAATAGCCAGGGCTAAAGCAAACACCGGCGCTTGCCGATGCTGCGCCCATGGGGTCTCGTCAAAATCGGGTAAATCTCCGGCCTGCCGACCGCACCCAGGCGCGGGCCACGGCCGCCCTCCTCGTTGCCGGTGCCGGCCTCGTTGCTATCTCGCTCGTGCTGCCCCACCCGAGCGGGGGCGACAACGTCGCGCTTTCGCTGACCGCCGTGGGGATGGCCGTCGCCGGAGGCGTCGTCTGGCCCCTCGCCGGCAGGATCTCGAAGCTCGTCCTGCACGCCCTCCTCGCCGGCGTCGCCGCCGTCACCTGCCTGCTGATCTACGAGAGCGGGATCGCGGTCGGCCAGTACGGGACGATCTTCGTCTGGGCGACGCTGATCACCTCCCTGTACTTCCCGCGCCGGATCGCCGCCGCGCACCTCGGCTGGCTGCTCGCGACCTACGGCCTGGTCCTGCTTCTCGTCGAAAACACCGCCGGATACTCGCCGCTGACCCGCTGGCTCTTCAGCTGCATCTCGCTGAGCGTGGTGATGCTGCTGGTCACCGGTATCGCCGCCCGCCGCACCCGCGCCGACCAGCGCGCCCGCCGCTTCTTCGACCTCTCCCGCGACATGCTCTGCACCGCCAACCCGGACGGCTACTTCCTCGAGCTCAACGACGCCTGGACGACCAGCCTCGGCTACAGCCTCGGCGAACTGCGCGCGGTCCCCTTCATCGAGCGCGTCCATCCCGACGACCGCGAGCGCACCGAAAACGAGGCCGCCGCGCTCTTCGCCGGTGCGGGGACCACTCTCAGCTTCGAGAACCGCTACCTGGCCAAGGACGGCAGCTGGCACTGGCTGCGCTGGAGCTCGCAAGTATCGCCGGACGAGTCGCTGATCTACGCGCGCGCCGCCGACGTCACCGAGCTGAAGCGGTTCGAGGCCGAACGCGAAGAGCTGCTCGGCAAGCTGCAGGACATGGCCCGCCATGACTCGCTGACCGGGCTGCCCAACCGCCACGCGCTGGAGGAACAGCTTCCCCAGGAAATGGCTCGCGCCCGCAGGGCCGGCTCGCCGCTCTGCGTGGCACTGATCGACATCGACCACTTCAAGGCCTA
>JBQCCT010000336.1:0-5340 GCA_051961955.1 Solirubrobacterales bacterium | reverse complement strand
GATCCGCTGATCGCCGATCTCGGCCGCGACCCCGAGGGAAATCGGCGCGAGGGTGTCCTCTACTTCGGAATCGAGGACGCTGCGCAGGCGCTGCCAGAGCTGCAGCATGCTTTCGACGCCAAGCACTGCCGCCGCTGCGGCCATCCGTACACGTATGAGCGCGCCTTCGTCGGCCACCTCGGCCACTACGCATGCCCCAACTGCGGGGCCGAGCGGCCCCAGCCGGAGGTGGCGGCGACCGCGATCGACCTGCAGGGGATGCATGGCTCCCGTGTGTCCGTCCACACCCCCGTGGGTGAGATCCACCTCGAGCTGCCGCTCCCCGGTCTCTACAACGTCTACAACGCCCTCGCCGCGGTGACCGCGGGTCTGAAGCTGGGAGTGACGCCGGAGCGGATCGCTGCCGCGCTGGGCGGGATGCGCGCCGCCTTTGGCCGGGTCGAGACGATCGAGGTCGGCGGCACGCCGGTCTCGATCCTGCTGATCAAGAACCCGGCCGGCGCCAACGAGGTGCTGCGGACGCTGACGCTGGAGAGCCGCGACGGCGACGGGATCGACCTCTGGATCGCCCTCAACGATCGCATCGCCGACGGCCGCGACGTCTCCTGGATCTGGGATGCCGACTTCGAGCTGCTTGCGGGCGGCGTCCGGCGCGTCGTCTGCAGTGGCACCCGGGCGCCGGAGATGGCCCTGCGGCTGAAGTACGCGGGCTGGCCCGAGGAGGCGATCGAGGTGGTGCCCGGGATCGAGCGCTCCCTCGACGACGCCGTCCAGGGGGCGCAGGGACGCCTCTTCGCCCTCCCCACCTACACGGCGCTGCTCGAACTGCGCAAGCTGCTCGCCGACCGCGGCCTGGCGCAGGAGTTCTGGCGATGAGCGAGGCGGCGGTGATCTGGCACGACGTCGAGTGCGGCGGCTACGACGCCGACCTGCCGCTCTGGGAGGAGCTGGCGGAGCGCTGCGACGGGCCGGTGATGGACCTCGGCTGCGGGACCGGGCGCGTGGCGCTGCACCTGGCCCGGCGCGGGCACAGGATGATCGCCCTCGACCGCGATCACGAGCTGATCCTGGAGCTGGCCGAGCGCGCCGGCGACCTCCCGGTTGGGCCGGTTTGCGCCGACGCGCTCGACTTCGAGCCGGCCGAGCCGGTCGGGCTCGTCCTGGCGCCGATGCAGTTCCTGCAGCTGCTGCGGAGGTCGGAGGCGCGGGTTCGCTGCCTGCAGCGCGTCGCGGCGGCTCTGCTGCCCCGCGGCTTGCTGGCGGCGGCCCTCGTCGAGCGAGTGCCGGCCGTCGAAGGGCCGCTGCCGCCGCTACCCGATGTGCGGGAGGTCGACGGCTGGGTCTACTCGAGCCTGCCGACCGATGTTGTCGGTGTCGCCGACGGACGGATCATCCTGCGGCGGCTGCGCCAGATCGTCGCACCCGACGGGGTGCTGAGCGAGGAAGTCGACGAAGTCCAGCTTCTCTCGGTCACGGCGAGCGAACTTGAGGCCGAGGCCGAATCTGCCGGCTTCGTCCCCGCGGGGCGCCGCTCCATCCCCCCGACCGAGGCCCATGTCGGCTCCTCCGTCGTCCTGCTCGAAAGGAGGGGCTGATGGAGCTGCGCGTCCTCTCCCTCTATCCCGAGCAGATGAACATCTACGCCGATCGCGGCAACATCATCTTCCTGCAGCGGCGCTGCGAGTGGCGCGGGATCGGCTTCTCCCACGCGGGCGTCGGCCCAGGCGAGAACTTCGACCCCGGCGCCCACGACCTCCTCTACATCGGCGGCGGCCAGGACCGCGATCAGCGGGCGGTCGCGGCCGACATGGTGGCGACGAAGCGGCAGGCGATTGCCGCGGCGGCCGACGACGGCGCCGTGCTGCTGGCGGTCTGCGGCGGCTATCAGTTGCTCGGCCACAGCTACCAGCTCGACGAGGAGCGGCTGCCAGGATTGGGGATCGCCGACCTCGAGACCGTGCGCGACCCGGGGCCGCGGCTGATCGGCAACGTCACGATCGAGGCCGACCTCGGCACCGGGCCGCAGCTGATCGCCGGCTTCGAGAACCACGGCGGCCGCACCTATCTAGGCCCCGGCGCCCAGCCCCTCGGCCGCGTCGTCTCCGGCCACGGCAACAACGACCGCGACGGCCTCGAGGGGGTCCATCGCGGCAACGTCATCGGCACCTATCTTCACGGACCGCTGCTGCCGAAGAACGCCTGGCTGGCCGATCACTTGATCGCGCTGGCGCTGGAGCGCCGCCATGGAGCGCGCCCCGAACTCGAACCGCTTCCCGACGACCTGGAGCGCGCCGCGCACGAATCGGCACGCCAGGCTGCCAGCCCCTAGATCAGTGCGCCTTTTGGGCGCTATACGCCTATAAGTCGCACCGCTGTCAGCGACCGCTTGAGCCAAAGCCACCCAGACCGCGGGCGGACTCGCTGAGGGCTGCCGCCTCGACCGGCTCGGCGACGGCGATCGGCGTCAGCAGCAGCTGGGCGATGCGGTCGCCGGGCTCGATCCGGAAGGTCTCGGCGGGGTCGGTGTTGAGCAACAGCACCCGCACTTCGCCGCGATAGCCGGAGTCGATCAGCCCCGGCGCATTGACCAGCGCGATCCCATGTTCCCGAGCCAGTCCGGATCGTGGCAGGACGAGCCCCGCATGCCCCTCCGGGATCTCCACCGCAACCCCCGTCCCGACGCTCCACCGCTCCCCCGGCCCGATGTGAGCAGCCTCGCACGAATACAGGTCGAGCCCGGCATCCCCCTCATGCGCCCGCGTAGGCAACCGCGCGTCCTCGTTCAGCTTCGCAACAGCTAGCTGCATGCGGTGCAGCCTATATGGGTGCGCCGAGGCGATATGGGGTCAGGCCACAGCCAAATCGCTGAACCGGTGCATCTCAGCCGCTGGCACCTTCGCGTGCACCAACACCCCGTCCTCGCGATCGACCCGTTCCAGGTCGCCGGCCACCTCGTGCAGCTCGTGCAAACGGCCCCCCTCCGAGTAAGGGATCAGCAGCTCGACCTCGGTCAGCGTCTCCGCGAACGCCGCCTCGATCCGCTCGCGCAGCTCGTTCAGCCCCAAATCGTTCTGGGCCGAGATCAGCACCGCCTCAGGATGGTCGAGCGTGGTCTCGCGCCGCTCCTCCTCGCTCAGCAGATCGAGCTTGTTGAAGACCAGCAGGCGCGGCTTCTCGCCCGCCCCGATCTCCTCCAGCACATCGTCGACCGCCTGCATGTCGGCCAGCCGCCGTTGCTCGGGAGCCGACGCATCGACGATATGGAGGATCAGGTCGGCCAACACGGTCTCCTCAAGGGTCGCCTTGAACGCCTCGACCAGCTGGTGGGGCAGCTTTTCGATGAAGCCGACGGTGTCGGTCAGCAGGTAATCGCGGCCGGAGAGCTCGAAAGTACGGGTGGTTGGATCGAGGGTGTGGAAAAGGCGGTCGCGAACGTCGACCTCAGCCCCCGTCAGCACGTTCAGCAGCGTCGACTTGCCGGCGTTCGTGTAGCCGGCGAGGGCGACGCGCGGCAGCGAGGAGCGCTCACGGCGGGCGCGCATGACGCCACGGTTTTGCTCGAGCCGGACGAGGCGGCGGCGCAGCGCCGCAATGCGGTTGCGGGCGAGGCGGCGGTCGGTCTCGATCTGGGTCTCGCCGGGGCCCCTGGTGCCGATGCCGCCGTCGATGCGGCCGGCGCCGAGACGCTCAAGATGGGTCCACAGCCCCCGCATCCGGGCCATGTTGTATTCGAGCTGGGCCAGCTCGACCTGCAGCTTGCCCTCAGCCGAGTGGGCGTGGTCGGCGAAAATATCGAGGATCACTGCGGTGCGATCGATCACCGGCACCCCCAGCTCCGCCTCCAGGTTGCGCTCCTGTCGTGGCGCCAGTTCGTCGTCGCAGGCGACCAGGTTCGCCCCCGCGGTCTTGATCTCTTGCTTCAGCTCGGCGAGGTGGCCGCGGCCGAAATAGCGGTCGGGGTCGGGCTGGGGGCGTTGCTGGGTCGCTTCGCCGGCGGTGGCGACACCGGCCGTGCGCAGCAGCTCCTTCAGCTCCGCCAGCGGGTCCCCCTCCTCGCGGCCGTTGACGATGCCGATCGCCATCGCGCGCTGCCGCGCCCTCGGGTTCGAGACACCGGCACCGTTGCTCGTCCCACCGTAGTGGGTCTGGGTCGTTCTGCCGTTTCTCGAATTCTGCACTCAGGGAGATTGTAAGCGGCGGCCAAAGGCGGTTAGGGTGCGTGTTGTGAAGGTCTTCGTCACCGGCGGCACCGGCTTCATCGGCGGCGAGGTCGTGCGCCAACTGCGCGGTCGCGGCGATGAGGTGGTCTGCCTGGTGCGCAATCCCGAGAAAGGGGCAAAACTGCGCGAGCAGGGCTGTGAGCTCGTCGCCGGCGACCTCGGTGACGAGCGGGCGATCGGCAGCGGTATGGAGGGATGTGACGCGGCGATCCACGCCGCCGCCATGTATGAGGTCGGCATCCCCGCCTCCGAGCGCGCGCCGATGCGCGAGGCCAACGTCGGTGGCACCGAACGGGTGCTGAGCGCGGCGCTGGAGCTGAGGATCGCCAAGGTCGTCTACGTCTCCACGGTCGGCATCTTCGGCAACACCAACGGGCGGATCGTCGACGAGTCCTACGAGCACCCCGCCGAGAGCTTCACCTCCTGTTACGAGCAGACCAAGTGGGAAGCCCACCAGGTGGCGAAGCGGCTGATCGGCGAAGGTCTGCCCGGCGTAATCGTCCAGCCCGGCGGCGTCTACGGCCCCGGCGACACCTCCTCGGTCGGTCAGCTGCTGAACCAGTTCCTCGCCGGGAAGATGCCGCTGATGCCGTTCCCCGAGCTGGGGATCTGCCTCTCCCACGTCGGGGACATTGCCGCTGGGATTCTGCTCGGGCTCGACAAGGGGAAAGCGGGCGAGACCTATGTGATCAGCGGACCGGCGACGACGATGCGCGAGGCGATCGGCGTCGTCGCCGAGGTGACCGGCCGCAAGGCGCCGCGGGGGGCGATTCCGACGCCCCTGATGAAGGCGATGATCCCGATCGGGCCGCTGGTCGGCAAGGTGATGGGGCAGCCGCCGAACCTGCGCGAGCTGATTTCTTCGGCCGATGGGGTGACCTTCTGGGCCTCATATGACAAGGCCAAACGTGAGCTTGGCTACGAACCGCGCGGGCTCGAGCAGGGGTTGCGGGACATGCTGGCCGCCGAAGGCCGACTTGCGAACGCTGCTTAGCGAGGGGAGCGAGGGGAGGGCCCGCCGTCGCAAAATTAGGGGAGGCTCCTCCGGGACCACCCCGCGGTCCCATGAGCCCGGGGCGTAACCAGCCCCCCCGGCGCGTGATCGCCCTCATGCACCAGG
>JBQCCT010000335.1:0-3327 GCA_051961955.1 Solirubrobacterales bacterium | reverse complement strand
CCGAACTTCGCGCCCGCCCTTCCCGTGTTACCTTACGCACGTATTTCGTGCTAATGGAACCACGGGATGGGGCTAGAGTCCCCCAGCATGGAGGAACGGGCGCGGTTCCCGGAGGTCGCTGACAAGGGCGGCCACTACGAGAGCTTCTACGTCAAGGCCTGCGACCCGGCGGGGGGGAAGGGCGTCTGGATCCGCCACACCGTCCACAAGCGGCCAGGCGCTGAGCCGAACGCCTCGATCTGGTTCTGCCTCTTTGACCGCTGGGCGAGCGGGCCGCGGGCGACGAAGGTGACGGTCCCGGCGGCGCAGCTCTCTACCCCCGCCGGTTCCTGGATCCGCGTCGCCGAGGCCGAGATCGGTCCCGGCCGCGCCGAAGGCTCGGTCGACACCGAGGCGCTCAGTGCCGCTTGGTCCTTCACCTTCACGGGCGAGGCCGAGCCTTGCAAGTACCTCCCCGCCGACTGGCTTTACAAGGCGCCGCTGCCGAAGACGAAGTTCCTCGCGCCCTATCCCGACGCCCGCTTCGACGGCCGCCTCGAAATCGGCGGCGAGCCGATCGAGCTGAGCGGCTGGCCGGGGATGATCGGGCACAACTGGGGCACCGAGCACGCCGAGCGCTGGGTCTGGATCGAGGGCACCGGCTTTCCCGACGCGCCGGACACCTATTTCGACGCCGGCGCCGCCCGCGTCCGCCTCGGCCCCCGCACGAGCCCCTGGATCCCCTCCGGAATGCTGGTGCTGAATGGCGAGCCGCATCGGCTCGGCGGTCTCGGCACGATCCGCTCCGCCTTGATCGAGGAGCAACCGACGGTCTGCAGCTTCGAGCTCTCCGGCAAGGACGTCCTCGTCCACGGTCGCGTCAGCGCCCCGGAGAAGGACTTCGTCGGCTGGGTCTACGCCGACCCCAAGGGCCCTGAGCACAACACCGTCAACTGTTCCGTCGCCGACCTCGAGCTGACCGTCGAACGCCCCGGCCACCCGCCGCGCCAGCTCAACCTCCCGGCTGGCGGCGCCTACGAGCTCGGCATGCGCGAGAGCGAAGAACAAGGTCACGGCATCCCGATCCAGCCCTACCCGGACGGCTGAGAGGCGGATTTGTCAACCGGTGGGAAACAAATCCGCCTCGCAGCGGGGGCGCGGCGTTACTGGCTGATCTGGCTCGCGGTCGGACCGGTCGCGGCCTGGGCGCTGCTGCGCCTGCTCGGCATCGACAACGGCTTCCCGCTGGCGGCGACGATGGCCTTCACTCCTTACGCGGCGATCGCCGCCTTCCTCGTCCTCGGCGTTGCCGCGGCGCTCAGCAACTGGGCCGCGACCGCAGTCGCCGCGCTGGCGACCCTGAGCCTGGCGGCGGCCGTGCTGCCGCGGGCGGTCGGGAGCGAACTGGTGGCGGTCGAAGGCCGCGAGACGCTGCGGGTGCTGGCCGCCAACGTCCACCACGGCAGCGCCGACCCCAAGGCACTCGTCGCACTGGTCGATCGCCTCCACCCGGATGTGCTCAGTGTCGAGGAGCTGACCCCGCGCTTCGCCCGGGAGTTGGCTGCCGCCGGTCTCGGCAACCGGCTGCCGAACGAGGTCCTGGAGACCCACCGCAGCGCCTCCGGCGCCGGCCTCTACTCGCGACTGCCACTGCGTCGCCTGCCCGGACCGCAGCGCTTCTTCTTTCGCTCGCCGCGCGCCCAGCTCCGCCTCCCGGATGGCCGCACGGTCCGCGTCGTCAGCGTCCACCCCTTCCCTCCGGAGCCCAACAAGACCACCGAATGGGAAGAATCCCTGGCGAGCCTGCCTTCGGCCGGCCATGGTGCCCCCTGGGTCCTCGCCGGCGACTTCAACGGCACGTTCGACCAGTCGCAGTTCCGCGGCGTCGTCGACCGCGGCTATCGCGACGCGGGGGCGGTGGCCGGCAAGGGCCTCGAGCCGACCTTCCCCCGCGAAGGTCACCTGATCCCACCGGTGACGATCGACCACGTCCTCGCCGACTCCCGCCTCGGCATCGCCGAATACGCGGTAGAGGAACTGCCGGAATCCGACCACCGCGCGGTCTACGCCAAGCTCGTCCTGCCTGAACAGTGAGCCCGGGACGTCTCCCGGGCCCCCGCGATCGACGATCTGCTCGGGACCTGCCCGCTTGGCCTGCAGGCTCGATCCTGGCTCTCGGGTCCTGCCGGCTGGTTTGCCGGCTCAGACTTTTCGAGCCTGTTCATGTTGTACTGATCACCCATTCCATGATCAGGGTGCTTGGTTTATTCAGAAAAATAAATTCATTTGTAGAAAACCGTGAGCTATTAGGCTCTGTAAAGAGGTTTGTGACGGATTTTCCTCAAACGTACTGATCAATAAGCGCTATGTTTTCGTGTAGCCACCTGTACATGCAGAAATGCCTGAACGCTCGATGACGGGGTATCGCAACCGGAGAGTCCTCCATGGATTTCCCACTTTGAAGGTAGATGACTGTTGGTACATCCTTCTCGAAGAAGGCAGCAGGATTTCCATTCCAGGGGCCCGCTCTATGAAGGTAAAGGAGTTCGTCAGGGGCCGAACTCGCACCACGCAACGATACGGGCAATGGATCGAGGTCGACAAGTACACGGCTCATTTGGATCCCGATCTCCTACGGTGGTGCCGACGACACTGCAACAGCGAGCTTCCCTCCGGGACTTTTCGCTTCTCGCCAAAGGACTGGGAAAGCCAGGCTGAGGATTTCCTCTCAGTCCCATTCTTCCCCGAGCTCGACGATCCGAGTCCATTGATCAGGGAGCTGGCGGCGGCAGAGCTATTCCGGCGGTTGGCAGAGCACCAGCTGCAGCTGAACCGGGAGGAGCGTGACGATCTGGTTCGGCTCGCCAGTGAGGAGGGGCACAGTCGGAGAGAGCTCGCGGGTCTGCTCGGAATCTCCTTCAGCCGGATACAGCAGCTGGTGGATGGGAGTTCTTCTCCGCCGCAATCAGGGAGCTGAGCCCGAGGGGACCTTCTGGAAAGTCATCCAGTCCGAGTAGCCGCCGAGGGCGGTTTCGAGGTCGGTGCCGGTGACGGTGGTGGTTCCAGCCGTGCCGATCAGCCTGGCGGAGATGATCCGGGGGGAGACGCCGGTTTTGGTGATCGCGACCTTTTTCAGGCGGCCGTCGAGGTAGGGGGCGAGCTTGGCACTGATTTCCGGGCCGGAGAATTTCAGCGTCCATTCGTGCAGGGGGCAGTAGTAGTCGTAGGGGTCGGGGACGCCCTGCAGGTAGGGGATCGCCGGGCCGCCGAAGACGTTCTGGATGCTCTCGGTGTGGCCGCCGGAGCAGGCCGAGAAGAGGGTCTCGGCGATCTTGCCGTTGTAGGTGA
>JBQCCT010000334.1:0-7384 GCA_051961955.1 Solirubrobacterales bacterium | reverse complement strand
CAACGCGGTCGTGGTCGAGGTCTCCGACCTCGACAGCAGCGTCTTCAGCTTCGGCCGCAGCGCCGAGGTGCTCGACGAGTCGAAAGGCGAGACCGTCGTCTGGACCCTGGTCGGCTCGACCGAGGCCAACCTCGCCGAGGGCCGGCTCTCAGCCGAGTCGCCGATCGGCAGGGCGCTGATGGACGCCAAGGTCGGCGCAACCGTCACCGTCGAGACGCCCAAAGGCGACCGCGCTTTCAAGGTCGTCAAGCTCGTCTGAGCTGCAGGACCTAGCGCTGCGGTACAGGGGACCGGTACTCCTCCTCCGGAATTGACCTCCCCTCCGCTTCGCTGCGGGGAGAACCTGGAGCGCGGCTTCGCCGCGCAGAAGCCAGATTGCTTGTCGCCGAACATTCCTGCGGAGGAGTACCGGTCCCCTCCACCACAGAGCTTCGGCAGACGCCCAGCAGTTCCGTGGTTCCTTATGCACCGATAGCAGGCAAAAGGAACCACGGGATGGTCTGAACCCTGGTTCGTCGCGCTGGTGCGTGTGGAGAGGCATCCGGTCGTTATCCGCGGGAATGTTAGCGAATCGGCGACATGCAATCATTCACTTTCCCGCCATAGGCGGGCTCTATCTCAGGGAGCTGCCCCGACATAGGGGCGCGACAAATTCCCGCGGAGAACGACCGAGGCCTTACCGGGGCGGCAACTCGGGGTGGCGATCCTCGTAGACGACGTAGGTCCCGGCCATGCGGTCGGCCCAGTCGCGGCGGTCGAGTCTGAAGACGACGCCGAGGAAGCCGAGGCCGAAGGCGAGGACCGAGAGCCCTAGCCCGAGCAGGCGCTTGACGCTCCGCCCCGGGGCCAGATGTGGAATGTCGAGGCGGATCCCGACGAAGCGCATCCCCGGCGTCTGCCCGGCGAGCGACCAGAAGCCGACCAGGTAGATCGCGCCGAAGGCAAGCCAGGCCGTCGACCCCACTGCGATCGCCAGGGCCGAGCCGCCTTCGCCGTTGCCACCGAAGGCGTTGCCGACCAGCGTCACCAGGGCAGCGAAGGCGGTGAAGAAGAGGTTGACGAAGACGCCGTCGATCAGCATCGCCAGGGCGCGGCTGACAGCACCGGCGTTGGAGCTCGGCTCGAGCCGCGGCGCCCGGAAGAAGAGCTTGCGTACGATCCACTCGAAGCGATCGTCGAGTCGGCGCACGAGGCGGGCGATGGTGCGGCCGATGTCCTCGATCAGTCCCATGCCCTGGGCGCTGATCGCGGCGCGGATCTCCGGCGCCTCGGCGATCCGCTCGACCAGCAGCTGCGTCTCCTCGCTGTCCAGCAGGCGCCGCCAGACCTCGTCGACCAGCTCGCTGTCCATCGCCTCCAGCAGCGCCCGCTTCACCGCCTCGCTCTCGAGCGCCTCGTTGACCGCCTCCTCAACAACCGGTCCCTGCAGCACCCGGGCGATCGCCCGCTCGACCGCCTCGCTTTCGACTGCGGCAACAATCGCCTCCTCGGCGGCGATTTCGACCGCGCGGTCGATCCCGGTCGCGCGCGTGACCGTGCGCGCGCCGCGCGCGCCGACCCCGAGCAGCCTGGCGGAGAGCGGCAGGTTGCCGTTCCGCGCCGCCGCTTCCGCAGCGACCTCAGACCGCGGAGAAGAGCCGTTCTCCATCCCACCGCGAGTATAGGAGGGCTTGTTGAAACCCGCGTATGCGATCTGGCGAGCGCCGGACCAAGCGGGGCAAGGACGCAGGGAGGCCGAATGGCAGCGCCATTTGGCCGACTGAGGACGCGGCACCGCGCAGTGTCCGCCGCCGCCAGGCGCGTGCGGGGGTTTCGGCAAGCCCTCCTCCAAGGCGCGCTTCAATTATTTCGAGACAGATGCTCGACCAGCCGGTCGAGGAACTCGGCCTGGGCGGAGATGATCTTCTCCCGCGCTGTCTCCAGATCGAACCACTCGGCCCGATCCACCTCGGGAAACTCCTGCCGGTTGCCGCTGCGCGGTGGCCACTCCATCGCGAAGGTATTGCTGGCGAGCGCGGTGGGATCGAATTCCGCCTCTGCCGCCCAGGCTTCCACCACTTTGCCGGCCTTCTGCTTGACCCTACCCAGCTCGATCAGCTCGTCAGGGTTCAGCTCCGGCGCCGCTCCCAGCTCCTCTTCGAGCTCACGGATCGCGCAGGCGCGCGGTTCCTCCTCGCCCTCGATGCCGCCCTTGGGGATCGTCCAGGCACCCGCGTCTTTCTTCGTCCAGAACGGGCCTCCCGGATGGACGAGCAGGAACCTGACATCGCCGTCGTCGCGGCGGAAGAGCAGGATTCCGGCGCTGTGCGGTGTCGCCATCGACCCGAGCTATATCGCCTCGGGCCGATGGAGACAAGCAGCGCGCGGTGACTAGGGGAGCTTGTAGGCAACCAGTTCCGGCGTCTGGCCTTCGCTGAGCGGCAGGCCGGCGCCGGCGATGAGCATGTCGCCGCTGATCATCACGCCGGCATTGGTGCCAGAGGGCAGCGCCGACTGCCAGACTTCGCCGCCGGTTTCCTTTTTCAGCGCGTGGATGGTGCCGTCGGCGGTGGTTGCGAAGACGAGGTCGTTGGTGATCAGCGTCGCGCCATAGGCGCCGGATTCGAGTTCGCGCTTCCACTTGATTTTGCCGGTGGCGATGTCGATCGCGACGACTTCGCCGGTCATTTCGCTTTCTTCGGTGACTTCGGAGCCCGACTTCACCGTCATCGAGTGGTTGACGATCGGCACGTAGACGGTTTTGCCGTCGCTCGCGATCGGCGCGATCACGCCGCCGAGCTCACCCGGGAACACTTCCCCGGGCTTGATCTTCGAGTATTCGTGACGCATCGCAAAGAGCCCGTCTTCGTCGTGGCCGTTGTGTTTGCCGACCGACGCCTTCCAGACCGGCTTGCCAGTTTTGGTGTCGACGGCGACGACCCAACCGGACTTGCCCGACCCGATCGCAACTTCCTTACGACCGACTTTGGCGAGCACCGGGGTGTTCTGGAAGTCCCAGTCGTAGATGTTGTGCGGGGTCTGCTGGTAGTACCAGATCAGCTTGCCCGTCTTCGGGTCGAGCTTCACCAGCGAGTCGGCGTAGCGGTTGTCGCCAGGCCGGCTCGAGCCCCACGGTTTCGACGGCGTTCCGGGCAGTGGAGCCGGGTTACCGGTACCGGCGTAGAGGTCGCCTTTGGCATCGATCGAGGGCGGATACCAGAGACCGCCGCCGGAGTTGGTTCCCGGATCGCCCCAGAGGTTTTTCGGGACGGTGGCGAATTCCCATTTTTTCTTGCCGGTTTTCGCGTCGAGGGCGTAGACGGTTCCCACCGTCCCGGCCTGGTACAGCGATTCCGCCGTCTCGGGAACGGTCGAGGCGTAGACGAGGCCGTCGTGCGCAACGGGCGCGATGTCGACCGCATTCCCGAGTTTGGTCTCCCAGAGTTTTTCGCCCGTTTCCTGGTCCAGCGCGAAGGCCGATTCCTCCGTCGCTCCGTAGACACGCCCTTCGGCGACGGTGAGACCGTTGGGACCGTGGTCGGCGGATTTGAATTCGGTCGACCAGATCACGTTGCCGCTTTCGAGGTCAAGGGCCTGCACGTTGGATTCGAGGTCCTGCGAGTAGATGACGCCGTTGATGATCACCGGGGTCGAGGCGTAGCTGCCGTAGATGCCTTTGCCTTCGATCGGCAGCGTCCAAGCGACCTTCAGCTTCGAGACGTTGCCGCTGTCGATCGAGCTCTTCACTTCGCGGTTGGCTTCGAGGTCGACACCGGGGTAACCGTCACCGGTGAGGTTGTTGCTCGACGAGGACCCGCCGCCGCATCCCGCGATCAGCACCCCTGCAGCCACGATCGCCGCAAGCAGCGGCGACCTCCAAAACTTTCCCAGCATCGACATCCCGGCTCCTCTCCCTCTAGTCGAGTAATAAGGACTCGTCTTTTATCGTTTCAGAAACCCCTGCAAAAGGGGCGCCAAGTTCGGCAAGCAGCGGAGTCAGGACGCGGTTCGCCAGCAAGCCGAGGCTGCCGAGGTTGGCGAAACCGGGACCCTGGCGCAGGCCGCCGAGGCCGGGGATGTGCAGCCGTGGCCGCACCCCCTCCAGTTCGAGACCGCGGCCGATCGGGACCTCGGTCTGCGGCGGGCGGTCCCAGAGCGGGCCGCACTGTTCTTCGACCTCGTCACGGACGGCGTCCGGGAAGAGGCCGCGCAGCTGGCGCAGCAGGTCGAAGCCGGTGCAGTTGATGACGAAGTCGTAGCGCTGGGACTGCAGGCCCTCCGAGGGACTCTCGAATTCGAGCAGGGCACCTTCGCCATCCTCGCTGAGGGAGACGTGGATCGCGCGGCCGGCGATGAACGAGAGGTGGTCGTCATCGGCGATGCGAGCGAGCACGGTCTGGTCGAAGACGCCGCGGTCGCAGTGCTTGACGAAGTCGCGCCGGGTCTCGATGTCGAGGTGTTCCCAGGCGACGTTGTCGGGGTCGGCGAAGACCCGGTTCTCGAGGAAGCTCTCGCCGCGGCTCAGCGGCAGCATCGGCGTGTAGATGGTGAGCCGCGCCTGCGGCCGCAGGTCGCGGAGGAAGACGAGGGCGCTGAGGGCGCTCTCGCCGCCACCGATGATCGCGATCTCCGCCGGCTCGTCCTCCGGCACCCGGGCGAATTCCTCACGGCGGCTGTCGCAGTGGAAGACCCGCGCCTCGACCTCGGGATCGTGGGGAAAGTGGCGGTGGACGCCGGGACCGGTGAGGATGAGGGTGCCGCCGGTGTGGCGCTCCGGGTCCTCAGGGCGACCGCGCTCGGCGACCTCGACCTGCCAGCGGTCGTGGCCCTCGGCGAGGGTGACCTCGGTGACCCGGCCGTCGTAGATGGTGACGCCCTCGGTCGCCCGTTCCAGCACCCAGCCGAGGTAGGTGCCGTAGTCGCGGTGCTGCACCGAGGGCGAGCCGGAGTTGACCCAGGCTGCGTATTCGTGCCGCTCCATCGCAAAGCGCTGCCAGGTGAACGGCAGGAGCGCCGCGTCGATCTCGTCGCCGACCTCGCCGAACTGGCGCGAGCTCTGGTACGGGAAGCCGATGTCCTTGATCGGCGGGATCGCCAGCGGCTCCTCGCCGGAGGTCATCCCGTTGCGGCCCAGCCAGGAGGCGGCGGGCGTGGTTTTCTCGATCACGGTCATCGAGATCTCGGCCAGCCCGAGGGTGTTGATCGTGTGGACCTTGGCGGCGATCGCGGCCGCCTTGGCGCCCGCGCCGACGATGAGGATGTCGCTGTCGCTCACGATTCCCTCCTCAGACCGGCGCCAAGGTTGGGTACTCGGGTTCGGCCGGGCCGGCAGCGCGCGGTTCGGCGATCACCAGCCCCTTCTGGTCGGGGCTGAAGGAGATCGCGCTTTTGCGCGCCCGCTCGCCGCTGTTCTCGACCGCCCGCAGCTCGGTCGTCTCCAGCACAACCCGCAGCACGCGCTTCATCTCCATTTCCGCGTAGCTGGCGGCGAGGCAGCGCCGGACGCCGCCACCGAACGGAATCCAGGTGTAGGTGCCGGGCTGTTTGCCGACGAAGCGCTCGGGCAGGAAGCGCTGCGGCTCCTCGTACCAGCGCTCGTCGCGATGGATCAGGTGGATGCAGGGGGCGACGATCGTGCCGGCTGGCAGGTCATAACCGCCCAGCTGCATCGGCTCCAGCAGGGTGCGGACGACGACCGGGACCGGCGGCCGCAGCCGCAGCGTCTCCTTCACCACCGCGTCGAGGTAAGTGCCGTCGCCGCCGAGGATGTCGTCGCGCAGCAGCTCGAGTTTGTCGGGGTTGCGCAGCAGCCGCTCGAAGGTCCAGGCGAGCGTGCTCGAGGTCGGCCCGTCGGAGAGCAGCGTCACCAGTTCGTCGCGCAGGTCCTGGTCGCTCATCGGCGAGCCGTCCTCGTATTCGGCGCGGACCAGCATCGAGACGACGCCGGGGGTCCCGCCCTCCGGTTCGGACTTGCGCCGGCGCACCTCCTCCATCACCGCCTCCTCGACCGCGCCCATCGCCTCGCGGTAGCCCTTGCTGCGGGTCACCCAGCCGGGGCCGAGGACGGCGAGCCTCGCCAGGTTGCGCGGTTCGTTCATCCAGGTGGTCAGCTCGCGTAGCCGTTCGCGCAGCGGCTGCAGGCGCGGGCTCTGCGAGTCGGGGCCGAAGACCGCCCGCATCACCACGTCGAGGGTGACGTCCTGCATCCGCGGCCAGAGCACGAACGGCTCGCCGACCGGCCAGCGGGCGATCTCCTGCCGCGCCACCCCGGCCATCATCTCCGAGTCCGCCTGCACCGCTTTGCCGTGGAAGGAGGGCAGCATCAGCTTGCGCCGGGTCATGTGTTCCGGTTCTTCCAGCAGCATCACGGAGCGCGGCCCCAGCAGCGGCCCCAGCAGCGGGTTGGCGGTGGCGGCGCCGACCGCCTGCCCGGCGGTGAAGACCTTTTTCACGTCGTCGGGATCGCTGAGCAGCACCCAGTCGCCGTAGTGGCGGATGCGCAGGGTGAAGGTGTCGCCGTAGCGGCGCTGGCAGCGCTCCAGCCAGGGCAGCGGCCGCTGCGTCCAGCCGACCGCCTGCAGGGCGCGCGGCAGTCGCGGTCCGGGCGGCAGCGCGCTCATGCGGCCTCCCCTCCCCCATTCTTGGCGGCGAGCTCGTCCATCAGCTCGTCCTCGAGCTTGCAGGTGGTCGCGATCAGCAACTCGAAGAGGTTGGAGGTGAACTCCTCGGGCAGGTCGGCTTCGGCGCCGCGGGCGAGGTAGCGCTCGCGCACCGCCTTGACCCGGTGCGGCTGCATCATCGGGATCTCGTGCTCGCTCTTGTAAACGGCGACTTCGCGGCAGATCTGCAGGCGCTCGCCGAGCAGCTTCGCGACCTGGTCGTCGATCTCGTCGAGTCGGCGACGGAACGGCTCCAGGCCGTTGGCGCTCATCGCTCCTCACCTCCCAGCAGGCCGGTGGCGAAGGCGTGGCTGCAGGCGGCGAGGTCGCCGAGCGAATAGCCGCCCTCCTGGATCACGCAGACCGGCAGGCCCGAGCGCGCCAGCAGGCGGCCGACGTCGGCGAAGATCTCGGGCCGGAAGCTCCAGCCCCCGTGCGGATCGCCGGCGACGGTGTCGTAGCCGAGCGAGACGACCAGCGCCCCGGCGATCTCCGCGAGGTCGTGGATCGAGTGCGCCACCTCCGCCAGGTAGGTCTGTTCGTCCGGGCTCTCGGCGAAGGCGACCGTCCGTTCGCCGGCCCATTGCGGCAGCGGCGTCCCCGGCGGCAGGTTGGTCACCGGCGCCGCGTGCAGCGAGTGCAGGGCAACGTGGGGCGCCATCCGCTCCAGCAGGGCCGAGGTCCCGTTCGGGTAGTGAAGGTCGAGGTCGACGATCCCAACCGGTTTGAGACCGCCGTCGCAGAGC
>JBQCCT010000333.1:0-11327 GCA_051961955.1 Solirubrobacterales bacterium | reverse complement strand
GCAGGACATCCTCGGCTACTCGCCGCTGGAGGCGGGGGTGCGGTTCCTGCCTTCGACCCTGATGATCGTCGGCGTGGCGCCGGTGGCGGGGCGGCTGTCCGACCGCTTCGGGCCGCGCTGGCTGATCGCCGGCGGGCTGGTCATCGTCGCCGCTTCGCTGTTCACCTTCAGCCGCATTGCGGTCGACTCCAGCTACCTCGACCTGCTGCCGGGCTTCATGCTGCTCGGCATCGGCATCGCGATGACGATGTCGCCGATGACGAGCGCGGCGATGAACGCGGTGCCGGTGCAGAAAGCCGGCCTCGCCTCGGGCGTGCTCTCGATGTTCCGCATGGTCGGCGGCAGCCTCGGCGTCGCCGTCACCGGCGCGATCTTCCAGGGCCTGGTCAGCTCCAAGCTCGACTCGCTGCTCGGTAGCAGCGGGGTGACGGCTGCCCAGCGCGACCAGATCTCCGAAGGGCTGGGCAGCGGCACCGTCCCCCACGTCCAGGGGCTCGACCTCGCCCAGACCAGGCAGGTGGTGGCGGCCGGCAACGAAGCGTTCGTCTACGCGCTCGGCCACGCGATGACCGTCTCCGGCTTCGTCGCCCTGCTGGGGGCGGCGATCGGGGCGACGGCGATCCGAGCCAAAGTGCGGACGGCGTCCACGGTCGAGGCAGCGACCGCCGAGGTCAACCCCGGCGGCGAGGCACTCGCAACCGAGGAGGCGGCGGAGGCCGCTGCGGCCTAGCCGCTGAGCTCCCTCCTTCCGCCGACGGGACGAAACCCACCTATATGTCGGGAAATCGTCCCGTCGGCATAGGCTCTTCCGCTCGATGCTCGTCCTGCTGCCGCCATCGGAAGGGAAGGCTCGGCCCGAGGTGGGCGACCCGGTCGATCTCGGCTCGCTCGCTTTCGCCGAGGAGCTGGGTGCGAAGCGGGAGGAGCTGATCGACGCCTTCGATCCGACGTTGCTGGAGGCGCCGGCGGCGCCGGCGGCCGAGGTCTACACCGGTGTCCTCTACGGGCGGCTGGAGCTGCCGAAGCTGCCCGCCAAGGCGCGCCGCCGGGTTCTGATCGCGAGTGCGCTCTGGGGGTTCGTCCGGCCTGACGACCGCATCCCCTATTACAAGTTCCCGCCAAAGACACGGCTGGAGGGGATCGGCGCACCGGCGGCCTACTGGCGCCCGGCGCTGGCCGAGGCGCTGCCCGACCGCGAAGGCGAGCTTGTAGTCGACATGCGCTCCGCCGCCTACAGCGCCTTCTGGAAGCCGAAGCAGGCGACCATGCTGGCAGTCCGCGCCTTCACCGAACAGGATGGCGAGCGCAAGGCCGTCTCCCATATGGCAAAGGCCGTCCGCGGCGACGTCGCCCGAGCGCTGCTGGAAGCGAAGAACCCACCATCGGACCGCGAGTCCGCAGCCGCAGTCGCTGAGTCTGCCGGCTTCACCGTCGAGCTGAACGATGGCAACCTCGACGTGATCGTCTAAATCCTCGCCGACGGGCCTAAAACGCTCCTATATGGAGCGAAATAGGCCCGTCGGCCTGGGGATGGACTAGATGCGGAGGGGTGGCCAGGTCTGGGGGGCGGTTGGGTCGATGAGGGGGAGGGTGTGGATGGGGACGTCGGCTAGGGCGGCGATCGTCTCGCGGTTGTCGGACTCGATCTTGGTTGGTTCGGCGGGCCAGGGGTTGAGGACTACGGCGGCTATGTGGAGGCCGGCGGTGCGGGCGGATTCGATGGTTAGGAGGGTGTGGTTGATGGTGCCTAGGCTGGGGCTGGCGACTACGACCAGGGGGTAGGCGAGGTCGGCGGCCAGGTCGCGGATTAGGTACGTCGGGGAGAGGGGGACCAGGAGGCCGCCTACTCCCTCGCAGACGAGGACGTCGGCGTCTTCGGCGGCGGCACGGGCGGCCTGGCGCAGGCGCTCGGGGTCGATCTCCTCTCCCGCCAGCGCCGCGGCGAGGTGGGGAGAGGCCGGGGGGCCGTAGCGGTAGGGGGCGATCTGCTCGTCGCTCTGGTCTGAGCCCGAGGCGCGGCGCAGCAGTGCGTGGTCGGTCTCGACTCCTTCGTCCAGACCCGTGACGGCGGGCTTGAAGACGTGGACCCGTTGGCCCTCGGCAGCGAGGGTGTGGGCGATCGTCGCGGCGACGACGGTCTTGCCGACCTCGGTGCCGGTGCCGGTGACGAAGATCCCCGCGGCTGTCACGCGCTTCCCCCTAGGCCGCGATAGCGGCGCTGGGCAGGAGGCCGATCTCGCGCGCGGCGGTGCTGATCTCCCGCGCCGCCTGCGCCAGCTCGCCCCGCTCGTGCGTCGCCATCACGGTCAGGCGCAGCCGCGAGGAGCCCTCCGGCACGGTCGGTGGCCGGATCCCCTGGGCGAAGACGCCACGCGCCAGCGCCCGCTCGCAGAGCTCCATCGCCGTCTCCGCTTCGCCGACCGCGATCGGGACGATCTGCGTCCGCGAGCCGCCCGCGTCGAGCCCCTCCGCGGCCAGGCCCGCTCGCAGGGCGGCCGCGTTGGCCTGCAGGCGGTCGACGAGCTGCGGCTCGCGCTCCAGCGCGTCGAGCGCCGCCAGCGCTGCGCCGGCGGCCGGGGGCGGCGGCGCCGTCGAGAAGATGAACGGCCGCGCCGTGTTGACGAGGAAGTCGACGGTCTCGGCGCTGGCGCAGACGTAGGCGCCGTAGGAGCCGAGCGCCTTGCCCAGCGTCCCGACCACGACGTCGACCTCGCCGCTGAGGCCGGCGGCCGCAACCGTGCCGCGGCCGCCGGGGCCGATCGCGCCGGTTGCGTGCGCCTCGTCGACCATCAGGCGGGCGCCGTGGCGGCGCGCCAGCTCCAGCAGCTCCGCGAGCGGCGCCACGTCGCCGTCCATCGAGAAGACGCCGTCGGTAACGATCAGCGCCGGCCGGCCGCGTACGTGGTAGAGCGCCCAGGCCAGGTGTTCGAGGTCGCCATGGCGGTAGACGAAGGTCTCCGCCCGCGAAAGCCGGCAGCCGTCGACGATGCTGGCGTGGTTGAGCTCGTCGGAGAAGACGACCTCGCCGCGCCCGGCCAGGGCGGCAATGGCGCCGGTATTGGCGAGGTAGCCGGAGCCGAACAGCAGCGCCGCCTCGTAGCGCTTGAACGCCGCCAGCCGTTCCTCCAGATGCCGGTGCGGCTCCATGTTGCCCGAGATCAGCCGCGAGGCGCCGGAGCCCGCGCCCCAGCGCAGCGCCGCCTCGGCTGCCGCCTCGCGCACCTCGGCCCGGTCGGCGAGCCCGAGGTAGTTGTTCGAGCAGAGGAGGAGGACGGGGCGGCCGTCGAGGGTGACGCTGGGGCCCTGGGGACCGTCGATCAGGCGGAGTCGCCGGTAGAGGCCGCGCTCGCGGAGCTCCTCGAGCCGCTCGGCGACCTCGGTCACGCCGCCTGCGGGTACCGAGGCGGCTTCTTCGCCTTCTTCACCACCCGCAGCTGGGTCGAGGGATCCCAGAAGTTCGCCTCCTCCTGGCTGTCGACCAGCTCGTCCATCGGCGTCGCCGGCGTCTCGCCGTCGAGCCAGCCGGAGCGGTTGTCGGGCCGCGGGTTGGCGCCGTTGTCGGGCTGGCGGGCGACGTTGAGGCCCAGCTCTTCGAACATCGCCCGGTCCTCGGCCGGTTCGGCGCCGAGGGTGGTGAGGAAGTTCCCCATCATCACCCCGTTCAGTCCCGCCTTCACCGCCAGCTTGTGCAGCTCGCCGAGGTTCTCGACCCGGCCGCCGCAGAGGCGGAAGAGGGCGCCGGGGATGATCAGGCGGAAGATCGCGATCCACTTGACGACGTCCCAGGGGTCCATCGTCGTGCGGTCGCCGAATTTGGTCCCCTCCTTCGGGATCAGCAGGTTGATCGGCACCGAGGTGGGGTTGATCTCGGAGAGCTCGAAGGCCATCTCGACCCGCTGCTCGGGCGACTCGCCGAGGTTGAGGATGCCGCCGACGCAGGTCTCCAGGCCCGCCTCCTTGACCGCCTGGATCGTCCGCAGCCGGCCCTCGTAGCGGACCGTGGTCGAGACCTCGGGGTAGAAGGAGCGCGCCGACTCGACGTTGTGATGGACCCGCTGGATGCCGGCTTCCTTCAGCGCCATCGCCCGCTCCGTCGACATGTGGCCGATCGAGGCGCAGCGCTTGAGGTTGGTCTGCTCGGCGACGAGGCGGGCGCCGTCGAGGATCTTCTGGAAGTCGCGTTTGGAGAGGCCCTGGCCCTGGGTGACCATGCAGAAGCGGTGGGCCCCGGCCGCCTCGGCCGCCCTCGCGTGCTCGAGGATCTGCTCCGGCTCCATCATCGCGTGCATCGGCGTGTCGGCCTCGGCGTAGCGGGACTGGGCGCAGAAGCCGCAGTCCTCGGCGCAGCCACCCGACTTGGCGTTGACCAGCGAGCACATGTCGGTCGAGTTGCCGAAGTTCTCGACCCGCACCTCCCAGGCGCGTTCGACGAGAGCTTCGATCTCGGCGTGGTCGGTGAGGCGGCCGTAGGCGAGGGCCTCCTCGGAGGTGATCAATGGGGGCATCTGGGCGCACCCTAAAAAGCCGCCCGGACGCCTGAGCGAGGGTGTGGTTGAGGTTAGGCCTCCTATAGATGCCGAACCTCAACCACACCCCATAGCATCGGGGTCGATGGAGCGCGCGGTGCGGCGACGGCGAAGGGGAGCGTTGGGGAGCCTGTCCTGCCTAGCGATCCTCGCTTTCGTCTTTGGCGCCAGCCTCGGGAACGACCCTGTGTCCGACGCGAATACCGTCAGCGGTCTCTCCCTCAAGCAGCTAGCCGGCGAGCGGATCGTGGTCGGCCTGAGCGGCACTTCGATCTCGCCGGGCCTGCGCTCGGCGATCCGCCAGGGCAGGGTCGCCGGCGTCGTCCTCTTCGCCGGCAACTTCGCCAGCCGCGCCTCCGGCCGGCGGCTGATCGCCGGTCTGCAGGCGATCCCCCGCCCGCCGAAGCTGCGCGACCCGCTGCTGATCATGGTCGACCAGGAGGGTGGCGAGGTCAAGCGGCTGAGCGGCGCTCCGACCGCCTCCGCGCGCGAGATGGGCGCCCGCGGCGCCGCTTTCAGCGCCCGGCAAGGGAGCCGCACCGCCGCCAACCTGCGCGACGTCGGCATCAACGTCGACCTCGCGCCGGTACTCGACGTGGGGCGGCCGGACGGCGTCATCGCCGAAACCGAACGGAGCTTTGGCCCGACCGCGGCGCGCGTCACCGCCACCGCCATCCCGTTCGCGCGGGCGCTGCAGACCGGCGACATCGCCGCCACCGGCAAGCACTTCCCCGGCTTCGGCGCGGCTCGCGAAAACACCGACTTCTCAGTCGAACGGATCGATCTCTCGAAGCGCGAGCTGCGCGCGGTAGACGAGAAGCCCTACGCCGCCTTCACCGCCGCGGGCGGCAAGCTGGTGATGCTCAGCACCGCGGTCTACCCCGCCTTCTCCGAGGACCCGGCCGCCTTCACCCGCGCGATCGCCACCGGCGAGCTGCGCGACCGCCTCGGCTTCGAAGGCGTCTCGATCACCGATGCCCTGGAAACGCCCGCGGTCAAAAGCTTCGGCGGTCCAGGCAAGGCGGCGGTCGCCGGTGCGCGTGCTGGGTCGGACCTGTTGCTGTTCACTCACCTCGCCCCGGCGCGGAGCGCCTGGCGCGCCTTACTGGCGAAGCTGCGCTCCGGCGCCCTCGAGCGCGGTGAATTCGAAGCCGCGGCGGAACGGGTGCTCGACCTGCGCGCCGGACTGCCGCGCTGAGCGACTAGCGCCGGTCCGGCGCGTCCTCACGCACCGCGAGCGGGTCGAAGATACGGACGGTGTCGCCGCCGGCATCCTTCGCCGCATACATCGCCGTATCGGCCTCGGAGATCAGGGTGGCGAGGCTCATTCGTGGGTCTTGGCCGAACATCGCGATGCCGATGCTGGCGGTGATCGGCTCGTCGCCGTCGTGGCTGCGCGCACGGAGCTCGCGCTCCAGCGCTTCCGCGGCCAGCGTCGCCTCCTGGGCGCTGCAGCGGGGGAGGATCACCGCGAACTCGTCGCCGCCGAGGCGTGCCAGCGAGTCGCTGGCACGGGTCCGCCGCCGCAGCACCCCCGCGACCTCCTTGATCACTCGGTCGCCCGCCGGGTGGCCGTGGGAGTCGTTGATCCGCTTGAAGCCGTCGAGGTCGAGCATCAGCAGGGCGCCGGTCGATCCGTAGCGCCGGCTGCGCGCCATCGCCCCCGCCAGGTCCTCCTCGAAGCGCCGCCGGTTGTCGAGGCCGGTGAGGGAGTCCTGGCTCGCCTGGCGCTCCAGCTCCTCCATCCGTTCGCCGCGGTTCCAACTGATGATCAGGGAAGCGAGCAGGGCGGCGAGCGCAATGCCCATCACCGCCAGCGCCAGGGGCAGGCTGAGACTGGGGCCGCCCGGGTCGTCGACGACCAGCAGCCAGGTGCGGTCGGCGATGTGGATCGGCACGCCGGCGGCGTCTTCGAGTCCCCCTTCTGGGCCGAATACGACCCGATGGTCGAGCCGTACCTGTACTTCGACGTCAGCGGGCAGGACGGCGAGCGCGGCGGCGGCGACGTCGTTGACGCGGAAGCTGCCGGCGATGAAGCCGGTCAGCGCCCGCCGCCGCTCGGCGACCGTCGCCACCGGGGCGCCGTCGCGGTAGACGGGCCGGAAGACATTGACCCCGGTGCCGCCGATCAGCAGGTGGACCAGCGGCGTCGCCACCGCCTGCCCGGTGTCTCGGGCCTTGCGCAGGAAACGGGCCCGCAACGGGTCAGACCCGAGGTCGAAACCGCGAATCAGCTTGGGTTGCTTGTCTTCGCTGGTCCCGAAGGTGACCGGGAAGTACACGGAACGTGGCGTCGCCCGCCGCATCACCGGCCCGACGACGCGTTCGTGGATTTCCACGCCGAGGCGCCTTTCGTACTCGGCGCGTCTCACCGCGGGCACGCGGGGGACGTAGGCGGCGCCGTCAAGTGCCCCGTTGCCGAGGAGGGAGCGGCCGATCACTTTGAACTCGTGCCGGTCCAGGCTCTTCTGCGTCTGGGCGAACGCCGCGGCGGTGGAGAGCTTGCCGATCGAAAGCCCGGCGGTGGCTTCCGCCTGGTGCGCCGCCCGCACCGCCTCCTCGTGCTGCATCTGGTGGAAGTCGTCGCGGTCGTTGCGGTAGACCAGGAGGGCGGCGGCGACGGAGCCGACCCCGATCAGGACCACGGCGGCGATCCCCAGCCAGAAGCGTTTCCTCATCAGGGCACCGCCGCCAGAGACTCCCACAGGTACAGCGACGCCAGGCTCCGATAGGGGCGCCAGGGTTCGCCGATCTCCAGCACCCGCGTCGGCGGCGGCATCTCGTTCAGTCCGTACTCGACCTGGATCGCTTTGCGGATGCCGAGGTCGCCGCCGGAGAGGACGTCGGGCCGTTCGAGGTGGAAGAGCAGGAACATCTCCGCGGTCCAGCGGCCGAGGCCGCGGACGGCGACGATCTCCTCGATCGCCTCCTCGTCGCCCAACTGGTCGAGCCGGTCCAGCTCCAGCTCGCCGCTGAGGACGTGCGAGGCGAGGTCGCGAATGTATTCGGTCTTGCGGCCGGAGAGGCCGGCGGTGCGAAGGTCCTGCTCGCGGGCTGTCAGCAACTGCTCGGGCGAGGGGGTGGTGCCGCCGAAGAGGTCGAGCACGCGCAGGTAGATCGTCCGCGCCGCTTTGGTCGAGAGCTGCTGGCCGACGATCGCCCGCAGCAGGGCTCCGTAGGCGTCCGCCGGGCGCTCCTCTTTGCGCCGCCGCAACCGCGTCGAGAGGTCGATCTTCCCGACCCGCTCGATCAGGGCCGCCATCGTCGGGTCGGTGGCGGCAAGGTGTTTGCGCGCCTTTGCGCTCACCGTCCGGTCCAGCGCGGAGGGCGCTTCTCGGCGAAAGCGCGGATGCCCTCGCGGAAGTCCTCGGAAGAGAAACAGGATTCACGCAGGGAGATCAGTTCTTTCTCCTGCTGCTCGCTCAGCTCGGCGATGGCGTTGAGGAGTTCGATCGCCTGCTTGTTGCCGCGCATCGCAATCGGCGCGTTGCCGGCAATCGTCGCCGCGAGGTTGACCGACCTGCGCTCCAGCTCATCGTCGGCGACGACTTCGTTGACGAGGCCGATGCTCTCGGCGCGGGCGGCGCCGAATTTGCGGCCGGTGAGGAAGAGCTCTTTCGTCCGCGCCAGCCCAGCCGTGTCGAGGAACCGGCGCAGGCCGGTGTGGCTGTAGATCAGCCCCAGCTTCGCCGGTGGCATCCCCAGTTTCGCCCCGGCGGCGCAGATCCGCAGGTCGCAGGTGATCGCCAGCTCAAGGCCGCCGCCGATCGCGTGGCCGTTGATCGCGGCGACGGTGGGCCACGGGTAGCCGGCGACCGCCTCCATCGCCGCGTGGAAGGGGTGGGCGACCAGCGCCTCGGCATCCTGGGCGAAGGACTCGTCCGGGATGCCGACGATGTCGTAGCCGGCGGAGAAGACGGGGGGCGCGCCGGTGATCAGCAGGCAGCGGATCTCGATCCCGCGGTCGAGCTGCGGGACGATCTCAGCGAACGCGTCGAGGACCTCGTGGTCGAGGGGGTTGCGCCGCTCGGGGTTGCAGATCGTCAGCCGGGCGACGGCTTCGGCCGGCTGGTCGAGGAGGAGCTTGCCACCCGCGAGCTGCTCTTCCACGGCTACTCCAGCACGACGAGGACGTCCCCTTCGCTCACGGACTGACCCTCCTCGCAGCGGATCTCCTTGACGACGCCGTCGTCTTCGGCCTCGACCGGGATCTCCATCTTCATCGACTCGAGGATGACGACGGTGTCGCCGTCGGATACCTCGTCGCCGACTGCGACCTCGATTTTCCGGACGTTGCCGGTGATGTGTGCCTCGATGTCTGCCATGGGCCGGGACAATATCCCGACCATGGGACTGGAGAACGTGGCGGGGGACAACGAAGCGCTGGCGGCGATTGTCGCCGCCAGCAACGAGGCCGACCGGGTGGGGGAGACGGTGCGGGCGCTGCGGGGGGCTTTTCCCGGGGCGCGGATCTGGGTGGCAGACGACGCTTCCACGGACGGCACCGCCGAGGTGGCAATGACGGCGGGGGCCGAGGTAGTGCGGCGGGGGAGGCCGCACGGCAAGGGTGGCAACGTGAGCGCCGCGGCCGAGGCGGCGCTGAGCGTCGAGCCGGCACCACGGCTGCTGCTGCTCTGCGATGGGGACCTGGGCGCCTCGGCGGCGCGGCTGGCGCCGCTAGTGGAAGCGGTGGATCGGGGCGAGTGCGACCTCGCCGTCGCCTCCTTCAGCCGTCGCATCGGCGGCGGCTTCGGGCTCGCGCTGGGCTTCGCTCATTGGGCGATCCGCCGCCTCTGCGGCCTCGATACCGAGGCGCCGATCTCCGGCCAGCGGGCGATGCAGGTCGAGGTTCTGCGCGCGACCCTGCCCTTCGCCCGCGGCTACGGAATGGAGATCGGGATGACCGTCGACGCCGTCCGCGCCGGCTTCCATCTGCGCGAGTACCAACTGGATCTGGAGCACCGCGCCACTGGCCGGAACCTCCAAGGCTTCCTCCACCGCACCGGCCAGCTGCGCGACTTCCTGCGGGTGTTCGTGTCTCGTTTGTCACCATGGAGGTGATGAGAGAAAAGTGGACCGACGAGCGTCTCGACGACATGAACGCGCGGATGGCAGAAGGGTTCCGGCGCGTGGATGCCGGCCTTGGTGAGCTCCGCTCGGACATGAAGGCGATGCAGCGGCTGATCGTCCAAGTTGGGGGCGGGCTGTTCGGAACGATGCTCATCGGTTTCCTCAGCCTTCTCGTGACCCAGAGCTGAGCGAGCGGGCGCGCGTTAGCCTGAGTCGATGCGCGGAAGGGGGAAGCAGGGAGTAGCGATTGCTGTCCTGGTCGTCGCCTGCGTCTTCGGCGTCTCGCTGGCCAATGCCGAGCTGATCGAGCGGGGGGACCTCTTCGTCAAGTTCGACGGCGGCATCGCGCCCCACGCACTGCCGCGGGACGTCAACGCGCCGATCGCGGTGCGCGTCGACGGCACGATCCGGACGCTTTCGGGTGACCGGCCGCCGGCGCTGCGCTGGATCGCGATCGGGATCAACCGCGGCGGCAAGATCGACACGAAGGGGCTGCCGCTCTGTCGCCGTTCTCAGATCGAACCGGCAACCAGCAAGGAAGCGCTGGCGCTGTGCGGGCCGGCGCTGGTTGGCGAAGGGCGCTACGTCGGCGCCGTCTCCCTCTCAGAACAAAACGCCTTTCCCCTGCAGGGGCGGATCCTCGCCTTCAACGCGATCGTCGAAGGAAAGCGGGCGATCCTCGCCCATGTCTACGGCAGCAACCCCCTTCCGAATAGCCGCATCCTCGTCTTCCACATCCATAACTCGGGTGGCACCTTCGGGACGATCCTCACCGCCTCCCTCCCTGTCCAGCTCAACCGCTACGGCTACCTGAAGAAGATCACTCTCAACCTGCGGCGCAAGTTCGTCTACCGCGGCCACGTCCACAGCTACCTCACCGCTGCCTGCGCCGCGCCGCCTGGTATCAACATCGCCGCCTTTCCCTTCGTCCGCGTCTCGATGACGTTCTCCGACGGGCGCAAGCTGGCTTCGACCCTGACCCGCACCTGCCGCGTCCGGGAAGGACGCCGTTGATCCTCGCGATCGACCAGGGGACGACGGGCACCACCTGCCTCGTCTTCGATGGCGAAGGGACGATCGCCGGCCGCGCCTACTCGGAGTTCGAGCAGTTCTTCCCGCGACCGGGCTGGGTCGAGCACGATGCCAATGAGATCTGGGAAGTGACGCGGCGGGTTGCCCGTGTAGCGCTCGCCGACGCCGGCATCGAAGGGAGTGAGCTCGACGCGATCGGGATCACCAACCAGCGCGAGACCGTCGTCGCCTGGGACCCGCAGACGGGGCAGCCGATCCACCGGGCGCTGGTCTGGCAGGACCGCCGCACCGCCGAGCGCTGTGGCGAACTGAAAGCTGCCGGCCACGAGCCGCAGGTGCGGGAGCGGACTGGGCTGACGATCGACCCCTACTTCTCCGGCACCAAGATCGAGTGGCTGCTGCGCAACGCCGAGGGGGCGGCGCGAGCGGTCTTCGGCACGATCGATTCCTGGCTCCTCTTCAAGCTCACCGGCCAGCACGTCACCGACTACACGAACGCCTCGCGGACGCTGCTCTTCGACATCCGCAAGCTCGAATGGGACCCGGAGCTGTGCGAGCTGCTCGGGGTCGACCCGGCGCGGCTGCCGCAGCCCTGTCCCCCGGCGCACCTCTTCGGGACCACCTCCGAGTTCGGCGGCGAGGTGCCGGTGGCGGGGGTGGCAGGCGACCAGCAGGCCGCCCTCTTCGGTCAGGCCTGCC
>JBQCCT010000332.1:0-2690 GCA_051961955.1 Solirubrobacterales bacterium | reverse complement strand
CTCCCCAACCTCCTCGCCCCCGACCAGCGTCCGCTGCGACCAGCGTTCGCTGTGGGGGGAGACGCAGGCGCCCGTCCGCAGGCCGTGCGCTTCCAGCAGCGCCGCGGTCATCCGCGCCACCGAGGACTTGCCGTTGGTGCCGACGACGTGGATCGAGGCGAAGCGGTGCTGCGGCAGCCCCAGCGCCGTCGTCAGCTTGCGCATGCGGTCGAGGCCGAGTCGCCAGCCGACCGGCTCCAGCGAATCCAGGTAAGCGTCTGCGTTGATCAGCTCAGCTCTGCGAGTTCGGCGCGGTAGCGCTCCAACTTCCCCCGCTCCTCCTCGACCACCTCGGCCGGCGCCTTGGCGACGAAGCCCTCGTTGCCGAGTTTGCGCTCGCCCCGCTCGACCTCGGCCCGCAGCTCCTCGCGGCGCTTCTCCAGCCGCTCGGCGACCGCCGCGGCGTCGAGCTGGTCGGAGTCGAGCACCCGCACCGGTCCGATCGAGGCGACCGGCTCGGCGCCCCCGTGAGGCGGAGCGGAGGGAGCGTGCATATCTGATTCTTCGCGACCGGAGCGAAGCCGAACAGGTGCATTGTCGAACTCGAAGCGCGAGAGGCGGGCGACGAAGGAGGGCGGCTCGACCCCGTCGACCACCGCCGGCAGCGTCGCCGCCACCGGCACCCCGGCGAGGTCGCGCCAGGCGCGCAGGCGCTGGGTCAGCTCGATCCCGCTCTCGACGTCCGCCTCGGCGGCCTCGTCGAGCAGCGACTCGTCCACCCCGGGGAAGGCGTGGACGGCGAGGTGGCCCCGCCGCGCCGGGTGAAAGCTCCAGATCTCCTCGGTGACGAACGGCATCGTCGGGTGCAGCAGCGCCAGCACCCGTTCCAGCGCGTAGAGCAGCGTCGCCGCGACCTCTTCCTCGCCGTCGTAGAGGCGCGGCTTGACGATCTCCAGGTACCAGTCGCAGAGGTCGCGCCAGAAGAACGAGTAGGCCTCCTGGACGGCGTGGGCGAAGTCGTAGGTCTCGAGCTTCTCGGTCACGGAGGCGATCGTCCGCTCCAGGCGCGAGAGGAGCCAGCGATCCTCGACGCAGGTCGGCCGCGCCGCCGGCTCGACCTCGGCCGCGTTGAGCAGGATCAGCCGGCACGCGTTCCAGAGCTTGTTGGCGAGGTCGCGCCCCTGCTGCACCTTGGCATCGGAGAAGCGCACGTCCTGGGTCGAGGACATCGCCAGCAGGCCGAAGCGCAGCGCGTCGGCGCCGTGGACGTCGATCTCCTCCAGCGGGTCAATTCCGGTCCCCAGGCTCTTCGACATCCGCCGCCCGTCGCGGGCCTGGATCACCGAGTGGACGTAGACGTCGCGGAAGGGAATGTCACCCGGGAACTCGATCCCCATCATGATCATCCGCGCCACCCAGAGGAAGAGGATCTCCCGCGCCGTGGTCAGGAAGCTGGTCGGGTAGAAGGCGCGCAGCTCGGGCGTGTCGTCGGGCCAGCCGAGGGTGGCGAAGGGCCAGAGCGCCGAGCTGAACCAGGTGTCGAGCACGTCCTCCTCCTGGCGCAGCTCGCCGCCGCACTCGCCGCAGCGCTCGGGTTCGTGCTCGGCGACCATCGTTTCCTCGCAGGCGTCGCAGTACCAGACCGGCAGCCGGTGCCCCCACCAGAGCTGGCGCGAGACGCACCAGGGGCGGATTTCCCGCATCCAGTCGAGGTAGACCCGCTTCCACTGCGGCGGCGTGATCCGCACGTCGTCGCGTTCGACCGCCTCGATCGCCGGCCGCGCCAGCTCGTCCATGCGGCAGAACCACTGCAGCGAGATCAGCGGCTCGATCCGCTCGCCGGAGCGGTGGCTGAAGGGGACCGAGTGGGTGTAGGGCTCTTCGGCGCGCAGGCGGCCCTCCTCTTGCAGCGCCGCGACGACGGCCTGCTGCGCCTCGGCGGCCGTGAGGCCGGCGAACTTGCCCGCCTCCTCGGTCATGCGGCCGTCGGGGCCGATCACGCCGATCTCCGCGAGGCCGTGCTTGCGGCCGATCTCGAAGTCGTTGGGGTCGTGGCCAGGGGTGATCTTCAGCGCCCCGGTGCCGAACTCGACGTCGACGTGGTCGTCGGCGATGATCGGCAGGCGGCGACCGACCAACGGCAGCACGCAGTACTTGCCGACTAGGTCGCGGTAGCGCTCGTCATCGGGGTTGACGGCGACGGCGGTGTCGGCCAGCATCGTCTCCGGGCGCACAGTGGCGACCGTCAGCACCTGGTCGGAATCCTCGACCGGGTAGTCGATCGAGTAGAGGACGTCCTCGACCTCGCGGTTCTCGACCTCGAGGTCGGAGATCGCCGAATGTGAGCCCGGGTCCCAGTTGACCATGTAGTTGTCGCGGTAGATGTAGCCCTTGTCGAAGAGCCGCTTGAAGACGCGGTACACCGCGCGCACGTAGCCCTCGTCGAGGGTGAAGCGCTCGCGCTCGTAGTCGCAGGAGGCGCCGAGCCGCTTGTACTGCTCGACGATCCGCGAGCCATACTCGGCTTTCCACTCCCAGACCCGCTCGACGAAGGCCTCTCGCCCGAGGTCGTGGCGGCTCTTCCCCTCTTTCTTCAGCTCTTTCTCGACCACCGCCTGGGTGGCGATCCCGGCGTGGTCGGTGCCGAGGATCCAGAGGGTGTTGCGTCCCCGCATCCGGTTCAAGCGGACCAGCGCGTCCTGCATCGAGCC
>JBQCCT010000331.1:0-2506 GCA_051961955.1 Solirubrobacterales bacterium | reverse complement strand
CAGCTCTGGAACGTGCTCCGCGGCGACATGGCGATCGTCGGCCCGCGGCCGATCCGCCCCACCTTCTACGCCGAGCTTTGCCGCGAGATCCCGCAGTACTGGCAGCGCCTCGTCGTCCGCCCCGGCGTCACCGGCTTCGCCCAGACCCGGATCACCCGCGAGGAGAGCTGGGCCGACAAGCTCGCCCACGACATGGAGTACATCGCCGACCGCTCCGTCTCCCTCTACATCCAGGTGCTGCTGGCGACGGTCGTCAAGGTCGTCGGCCGCGGCCCCGCCAACACCCCGTCGCCCCCGCACAACGGCTGAGCCGCCAGCCCGGCTGCGAGACTGCCGCCCATGTGCGGGATCTGCGGTGTCGTCGCCGGCCCGGGGGAGGGTGCCCCCGACCTCGACGTGGTGGCGCGGATGAACGCCAAGCTTGTTCACCGCGGTCCCGACGACGAGGGCCTCTTCCACGCGGGGCCGGCGGCGCTGGCGGCGCGGCGGCTCTCGATCATCGACCTCGCCCACGGCCACCAGCCGATCGAGAACGAGGACAGCAGCGCGGTCGTCGTCCAGAACGGTGAGATCTACAACTACCGCGAGCTGAAGCGGGAGCTGGAGGGCCGCGGTCACCGCTTCGCCACCGACTGCGACACCGAGGTCCTCGTCCACCTCTACGAGGAGCACGGGGATGCGTTCGTGGAGCGGCTGCGAGGGATGTTCGCGATCGCCCTCTGGGACAAGCGGCGGCAGCGGTTGCTGCTGGCCCGCGACCGCTTCGGGATCAAGCCGCTCTACTACCGCCGGCAAAACGGCGGCCTTTCCTTTGCCTCGGAGTTGAAGGCGATGCTCGAGCAGCCCGGTTTTTCGCGCGAGATCGACCCGCAGGCGGTCGCCGCCTACCTCGCCTTCAACTCGATCCCGGCGCCGCTGACGATCTTCGCCGAGGCGCGCAAGCTGCCCGCGGGGCACTTGCTGAGCTGGGAGGGGGGAGAGGTCGCCGTGCGCCGCTACGCCCGTCCCGGGCCCGTGCCCGTCCCGGAGTTGCGGCAGGGCTCGGCGGACGAGCTCGCCGTCGAGCTGCGCGAAGTGCTCGACGACAGCGTCCGCGCCCACCTCGTCGCCGACGTCCCGGTCGGCGTGCTGCTCTCCGGCGGGGTCGACTCCGGCGGCCTCGCCGCCCTCGCCTCGCAGCACGCCGGCGAACCCCTGAAGACCTTCTCGATCGGCTTCGAGGAGGCCGGCTTCGACGAGCTCTCGCGGGCACGGCTGGTCGCCGAGCGTTACGGCACCGACCACCACGAGCTCGTGTTGCGCCCGGACGCGGTCGAGCTGCTGCCGAAGCTGGTCGAGGCCTTCGACGAGCCCTTCGGCGACTCCTCGGCGCTGCCGACCTACCTCGTCTCCGAGCTCGCCGCCGACCACGTCAAGACCGCCCTCTCCGGCGAGGGGGGAGACGAGCTCTTCGGCGGTTACTACACCTACGTCGCCGACCTCCTTGCCCGCCGCGTCGGCCGCCTCGCCGCCCTCGCCCGGCCGCTGGCCGAGGCGCTGCCGAGCCGCAGCGAGCGGGTCGGCTTCGACTACAAAGCCAAGCGCTTTGCCCGCGCCGCCGCCCTGCCGCCGCTGGAGCGCCACCACGGCTGGAAGGAGATCTTCTCCTCGCAGGCGCGGGCCGAGCTGGCCGGGCCGGGAGCCGCCACCTGGGATCCGCTCGACCTCTACCGCGAGCGCTACGCCGAAACCGAGGGGGCCGAGCCGCTGGCGCGGATGCAGGACGTCGACCTCGGCATCTACCTCGTCGACGATCTCCTGGTCAAGACCGACCGCCTCAGCATGGCCCACTCGCTGGAGTTGCGCGTCCCGTTTCTCGACCAGAAGGTCGCCGAGTTCGCCTTCTCGCTGCCGACCAAGTTGAAAGTGCGCGGCTTCGCCAAGAAGCGGTTGCTGCGGCAGGCGCTGGAGCCGCTGCTGCCGCGGGAGATCGTCCACGGCCGCAAGCAGGGCTTCTCGATTCCGCTCGCCGCCTGGCTGCGCGGACCGCTGGAGCCGTTCGCGCGGGAGGTGCTGGCGCCCTCGGCCCTCGCCCGTCAAGGCCTGCTCGACCCCGCCACCGTGACCCCGCTGCTCGACCGCCACCGCGCGGGGCGCGAAGATTTGAGCCGACAGCTCTGGGGGCTGATGGCCCTGACCCTCTGGTTCGACCGCTATGCCGACTAACGAAGAAGCCCTATTTGCCTTTCTCGTCGCCTTCGGCCTGGCCCTGGTCGTGGTGCCGCTGACGAGGTGGCTGGCGGTGCGGGTCGGGGCGATCGACTACCCCAACGAGCGCTCGCTGCACACGGTGCCGACGCCGAAGCTCGTCGGCCTCGGGATCCTCGTCGCCGCCGTGGTCGCGGGCATCCGCTGGCTGCCCGACGACGGCGAGAGCAACGCGATCATCTACCGCGCGATCGCGATCGCCGGGGTCGGCTTTCTCGACGACGTCTTCGAGCTCTCGGCGGCGCCGAAGCTGCTCGGC
>JBQCCT010000330.1:0-2937 GCA_051961955.1 Solirubrobacterales bacterium | reverse complement strand
AGCCGCAGCCGGAAATCACCCTCGTCTCTCCGCCTTTCGGCACCGTCACCGGCGGCACTGTGGTGACGATCACCGGCAAGAATTTCAACGGCGCCACCTCGGTCATGTTCGGGTCGACGCCGGCGACCAGCTTCAAAGTCGACTCCGACACCGAAATCACCGCCACCACCCCGCGGGCCACCCGTCCGGGCAAAGTCGACGTCAGCGCGACCACGCTGGCGGGGACGAACGTCAACACCCGCTTCGACGACTACATCTACCGGGCGTGCGTGGTGCCAGCCGTCAAGGGCAAAACCCTGAAGTCGGCCAAACGGTTGCTGAGGCGCCGCAGCTGCAAACTCGGCCACGTCAAGAAAGTCGAAGCACCGAAGCCGAAGCAGGTTGGCAAGGTCATCAAGCAGGCCCCCAAGCCGGGCAAGATTCTGGCCCCGGGGGCGCGGGTCCGGGTCAGCCTGGGCCAGTAGGGATTCGCGGTCGGGGCTGCCTTCGGGCGGCCCCCCGCCGACCTCCCGGCGAGCGGTCGACAGGGCGAGCGGCCGGGTGTAGGGTCGAGCTCGGGCAGGCTCACAAGGAAGGAGTCGTCAATGGCGGCAGAAGTGAAGAATTTCGGCTCTCCCGACGAGACCCGGGAGTTCGAAGGCAAGGGCCAGGCCAAGGTGGTGGAACTTGCGGGTCACCCCGTCGGTTACGGCACTTTCGAGCCGGGCTGGAAGTGGTCGGAGAACGTAAAGCCGATCGCGGGCACCGATTCGTGTCAGGTTGCCCACTTCGGTTACGTCCTCTCCGGCAGTATGCGTGTCTACATGGACGACGGCCAGGAGATCGAAGTCAACGCCGGCGACGTCGTCGCAATCCCACCCGGTCACGACGCGGAGGTCACCGGATCGGAGGCCTGCGTGATGGTCGACTTCGGCGAGATCGGCGATTACGCCAAACGCTGAGGTGAGCCGCAGCGCGGCTCCCGTCTATCCCTGCGAGTCGCCGTTGAGGAGCCGAGCCTTCTCGGCGGCGAACTCGTCATCGGTGAGGATTCCCTTCTCGCGCAGTTCGGCGAGCTTTTCGAGGCGCTGCAGGCGGGCGTCCTCCTCGTTGACGGGCATCGTTGCGGTGGGGGCTTCGGGACCCATCCCGGCGCCGTGCTCCGGCGGGCGTCGACGCACCTCCGGCAGGCGCAGTTTCGCCGCTTGCTCGCCGACCCGTTCGGGGATGTTGGCGTCGCGTACGGCGCTGACGACTTTGTCGCGGGTGCCACCGAAGACCTCGTCGTAGGTCGCCTCCGGGAATTCCTCCTCGGTCTGCTTTTGCAGCTCGTGGATGCCGAAGGCCGCCATGCCGGCGATGATCAAGGTGGTGAGGAAGGAGCGCAGGCCCTGGGTCGGGGCGCTGAGGAAGTAGATGCAGACGACGATCGCCAGTCCGGTGTAGACGAAGGCGGGGTGCAGGCGCAGGGTGGGCGCGAGGAAGCGGCGCACGCCGCGGGCGCCGGTGTTCGGGGAGGCGAGCCAGCCGGCGGCGAGGAAGAGGACGCCGATGACGATCACGGTGGTGGCGATGCTGGTCATCAGCGAGGTGCCGATCGACCAAACCGCTTCGCCCGCCGGCTTGACGCTGTCGTTCGTCACCAGCTGGCCGACGACGATGCCGCCGGCGACATGGCGGAAGACGACCACGGCGAAGCCGGCGGCGATCAGGCCGGCGCCGCTGAGCAGCACCGTCACCCAGCGCCCGTCGCGCGAGAGGTAGATCGCGGCGCCGAAGGCGGCGAAGGTGAGGATCGAGAGCACCAGCGCCAGTCCTTTGACCGCGACCGCGATGTTCTGCGCCGTCTGCAACTGGTCGGACTTGAGGATCTGGATCTGGCCGGCGTCGGGTGGCAGTTTTTCGGCCAGGCTTTCGCCGATCCCTACCTGGTTGGCGAGGTTGGTGAGGAGGCTGCCGAGGTTGAGGGTGACGGTGCCTTCTGCGGTCGAGACCGCTTCTTTCTTGTTTTCGAGCACGGCCAGCAGCTGTTCGTGCATGGTCCGGTTCGCGGTTTCCCAGAGTTCGCCGGCGGTCGACGTTTCCAGCACCTTTTCGGCGCCGTCGCCGGCGATCTGCCGCAGGCCGCCGGCCGCGGGCCCGGCGAGTTCCTTCACTTCCCCGGGCAGGATCTTTTCCAGTTCCTTGTGGACGTCGACGTTTTCGTAGAGCTGGTCGACCAGGTAATTGCTGACCGCGGTGCGGATCGTCTGGTTCTGCAGCAGCTTGCCGCTGGTCGCCACCCAGTCGTCGGTGTTGAGCGCTTGGCGCTCGATCCAGATCGCGAAGACGCTGAGGAAGGCCAGCACGGAGCCAAGGACGATGAGAGCCCGTACCGCACGTTTTCGTCCGCGGCTCATAAGGGGATGGTATACGTGGGCAATGAAGCTCGAGGGAATTCACCACATAACCGCGATCACCGAGGACGCCCAGCGCAACGTCGATTTCTACGCCGGCGTCTTGGGCCTGCGCCTGGTCAAGAAAACCGTCAACCAGGACAACCCAACCGTCTATCACCTCTTTTTCGCCGACGAGCAGGGGGACGCGGGTTCGGACCTGACCTTCTTCGAGTACCCCGGCGCGCCGCTGGGTCGGGCTGGCGCGGGGATGGTGCACCGGATCGTCTGGCGGGTCGCCTCGGCCGATGTCTTCGACTTCTGGGAGGAGCGGTTGCGTGCCAACGACACCGAGTCGCGGCGCGAGGGCGAGAGCCTGATCTTCGCCGACCCGGAGGGGCTCGAACACGAGCTCGCGGTTGTGGACGTGCCCGACGCGCCGCTGGTCGCCGACCACCCGGAGGTTCCCGCCGCGATGGCGCTGCAGGGGTTTCACGCGGTGCGGGCCTACTCGGCTTCGCCGGGGGCGAGCAGCGGCTTGCTCCAGGCGCTCGAGTTCGAGCAGGTGGACGGCGGCTGGGAA
>JBQCCT010000329.1:0-6586 GCA_051961955.1 Solirubrobacterales bacterium | reverse complement strand
CTCGGACCCTCGGTGAGGGCCGCCAGGAAGAGGCCTTCCTTGCCGCCGAAGTAGCGCGCGATCAGGGCGGGGTCGACACCTGCGCGCTCGCCGATCTCCCGGGTAGTTGCATGCTCATAGCCGACTTCGTCAAAGAGCGTGCGGCCCGCCTCGAGCAGCGCCTTGCGGCTGGCCTGCGAATCGTGCGGCCGACGCGCCTTGTTAGCCTTGACCGTCATTGATGTCATCAAATGATGACAAAAGCAACAGCGGTGACGAGCGCCAGCACTACGGCGTCACCTTCGCGGTCCTCGCTTTGGCCGGCGCCTCCTACGCGCTGCTGCAGTCCGCCGTCGCCCCGGCGCTGCCGGCGATCCAGGAAGACCTGCACGCCTCGGCGACCGCCACCGCCTGGCTGCTGACCGGCTACCTGCTGAGCGCCTCGGTTCTGACCCCGATCGTCGGCCGGCTCGGCGACATGTTTGGCAAGGAGCACACGCTCGTCGTCGCCCTCATGGTGCTGACGGTCGGCACCTTTCTTGCTGCGATCTCACACACGATCGGGATGCTGATCTTCGCCCGGGTGATCCAAGGATCGGGCGGGGCGATCTTCCCGCTTGCCTTCGGCATCATTCGCGATGAGTTCCCGCGCGAGAAGGCGGCCCAGGGGATCGCGATGATCTCGGCGATCCTCGGCATCGGCGGTGGCCTCGGGATCGTCCTCGCCGGCCCGATCATCTCCCACTTCGATTACCACTGGCTCTTCTGGTTCCCGCTGATTGCGGTCGCGACCGCCACGCTGGCGACGATCTTCTTCGTCCCCGAGTCGCCGGTGAAGTCGCCCGGCCGGATCGACTGGGGTGGCTCGGTGCTGCTCTCCGTCTGGCTCGTCCTGCTGCTGCTGGGCATCACCCAGACGGCCGAATGGGGCTGGGGGGACGCCCGCGTGGTCGGCCTGATCGCCGCCGCGCTGGTCGCCCTGGCCGTCTGGGTGCGGTTCGAGGACCGAGCGCGGGAGCCACTGGTTGATATGGGGATGATGCGGGTCCGCAGCGTCTGGACGGTTAACGCGGCCGCCTTCCTGGTCGGCGCCGGGATGTACAGCTCGTTCATCCTCTTTCCCGAGTTCACCGAGGCGCCGACCAGCTCTGGCTACGGCTTCGGCGCTTCGGTCACCGAAGCGGGCCTCTTCCTGCTGCCCTGCACGATGATGATGCTGATCGTCAGCCCGATCGCCGGCTGGCTTGCGGGGCGGGTCGGCCCGCGCCTGACGCTGATCGCCGGCTCGCTCCTCTCTGCGCTCGCCTTCGCGCTGATCGCGGTCAGCCACGACGCGCGCGCCGACGTCTACGTCTCGACGGCGCTGCTGGGCGCGGGCATCGGCCTTGCCTTCGCCTCCCTCGCGAACCTGATCATTGAGGCGGTGCCGCCAGAGCAGACTGCGGTCGCGACCGGGATGAACACGGTGATGCGGACGCTTGGAGGCTCGGTTGGCGGCCAGCTCGGCGCCAGCCTGATCGCCGGCACGGTCACTGCTGCCGGGCTCCCCACCGACCACGGTTTCACCCTCGCCTTCACGCTCGCTGCCGTCGCCTGTCTGCTGGCGGCGTTCGCTAGCTTCGCTGTGCCAAAGCCGCCGCGGCCGCGGATGGTCCTGCGCCCGGCCGGAGCCTCCGAGGCGGCATGAGCCGGGCCCGGACCCAGCGCAGTTCGGACGACAGCTACAAGTGGATCGCGCTGTCGAACACGACCCTGGCGGTACTGCTGGCGACGCTGGACGCGTCGATCACGATCATCGCGATGCCGGACATCTTCCGCGGTGTCCAGCTCGATCCCCTCGTCCCGGCCAACAGCTTCTACCTGTTGTGGATGATCCTCGGCTACCTGGTCGTCTCCAGCGTCCTCATCGTCAGCCTCGGCCGGCTCGGCGACATCTACGGCCGCGTTCGCATCTACAACCTCGGCTTCGTCATCTACACGGTCGCCTCGCTGGCGCTGACGGTCGACTGGATGACCGGTCGCGCCGGCGCCACCTACTTAGTCGTCTTTCGCATCGTCCAGGGGGTCGGCGGCGCCTGCCTGCTCGCCAATGCGGCGGCGATCATCACCGACGCCTTCCCCGCCAACCAGCGGGGAATGGCGCTCGGGATCAACAACATCGTCGGCGTCAGCGGCATGTTTGTCGGCCTCGTGTTGGGCGGGTTGCTGGCGCCGATCGACTGGCGGCTGGTCTTCCTGATTTCGGTCCCGGTCGGCCTCTTCGGCACCGTCTGGGCCTATCTGAAGCTGGAGGAGCGCAGCGAGCCGAAGCGGGCGGCGATCGACTGGTGGGGCAACATCACCTTCGCCCTCGGGCTGGTGCTGGTGATGGTCGCGGTCACCTACGGCATCCGCCCCTACGGCGGCTCGCCGACGGGATGGGGGAGCCCACGGGTGATCGCGCTGCTGGCCGGTTCGGTCGCCTCGCTGGTGGCGTTTGCGGTGATCGAGACGCGGGTCGCCGAGCCGATGTTCCGGCTGACGCTGTTCCGCATCCGCGCCTTCACCTTCGGCACGCTTTCGACCTTTCTCGCCGCCGTTGCCCGCGGCGGCCTGATGTTCATGCTGATCATCTGGCTGCAGGGGATCTGGCTGCCGCTGCACGGCTACGACTTCACCGAAACGCCGCTCTGGGCCGGCATCTACATGCTGCCGCTGACCCTCGGCATCCTCATTGCCGGGCCGGTCTCCGGGGTGCTCTCGGACCGCTTCGGGGCGCGGCCGTTCGCGACCGGAGGGATGCTCGGCGCGGCGCTCAGCTTTGGGCTGCTGATGATGCTGCCGACCGACTTCTCCTACGCGCTCTTCGCCGGGATCCTCTTCCTCAACGGCATCTTCATGGGGATGTTCGCCTCGCCCAACCGGGCGGCGGTGATGAACAGCCTGCCGCCGGGCGACCGCGGCGCCGGCGGCGGCATGAACCAGACTTTCCAGAACTCGGCCCAGGTGCTCTCGGTCGGGATTTTCTTCACCCTGCTGATCGTCGGCTTGGCTTCGAGCCTGCCGGCGACGCTGAGCAGCGGTCTGCAGGCGCACGGGGTGTCGGCCGCCGCGGCCCACCACGCCGCCCAGGCGCCGCCGATCTCGGTCCTCTTCGCCGCCTTCCTCGGCTACAACCCGGTCCAGCACCTGGTCGGGGCGGAAGCGCTGGCGGCGCTGCCCGCCCATGCCCATGCGACCCTCACTGGTGCCGGCTTCTTCCCCAACCTGATCTCCGGCCCGTTCCGGGACGGGCTCGACACGGCCTTCATCTTTGCGATCGTCGCCTGCCTCGTCGCCGCTGCCGCCTCGATGCTGCGCGGTGGGCGCTACCACCATGCCGAGGAAGCGGCGGCGGAACCCGGACCAATCCCAAGTCTGGAGGAGCAACATGCGGGTTGAGTGGTACGGCCAGGCAGCGTTCTCCCTGCGGGCGCCCGAGGGCAACGTCTTCATTGATCCCTTCGGCGACGTCTCCGAGCTCAGGGCGCGCGGGATCGCCTTCGATTACCCACCGATTGAAGCGGAGGGGATCGACCTCGTCCTCGTCACCCATGAGCACGCCGACCACAACGGGGTGGAGGCGATCACCGGTGAGCCGACCGTCCTGCGCTCCACCGCCGGTCGGCTCGATTCGCCGATCGGCGAGGTCCTCGCGGTTGCCTCCGAGCACGACGAAGCGGCGGGAACCGAACGCGGCCCCAACACGATCTTCGCTTTCACCCTCGACGGCCTCCGCCTCGCCCATTTCGGCGACTTCGGCCAAGCCGAGCTGCGTCCCGAACAGCGCCAGGCCCTTGGCGCCGTCGACCTCCTCTTCCTCCCGGTCGGCGCCGGCCCCACCATCGGCGCCCGGCAAGCAGCCACTATCGTCAGCGAGCTAAGCCCCCGCTGGGTGTTCCCGATGCACTACCGGACCCCTCGCATCGGCTTCCTCGAACCCGTCGATGAGTTCCTCGGGCTGATGGACCAGGTCGAGCATCTCGAGACGCCGCATTTCGAGACCAGCTATCTGTCAGCGGGGGGCGGACCCCTCATCGTCGTGCCCGCGGCCCCCTAAGCGTCCTGGCGATGATCGGACCAGGGCTGTTGCCTGCCGATCATCACAGCCCCTGCCACCATCGCCACGCAGCCAGCGACCGCTAGGTAGGGACCGATCCCGATCGTTGCCAGGCCATGTGCTTCGCGGAGATCATGGCGAAGGCCGACCAGCTCCCGGTCTCGAAATCGATCAGCTGGAGGGTCGAGTTCGACCACGAGGTGCGAGTCGCATAAGCCACCGCAAATCTCCCGGACTGCCTCACCGCCCCGGTCGGCCCCATCGGCGACGCCGCGATCAGCAAGTCGGTGGCACCTCGTAGGACCGTCGTCGGGGGGCAAGTCACCTTCACGATCGTGCTTCGCACAACGGGAGCGAGGTTCTCAGGCCGGCTCAGGATCCGAATCGTTGCCAGGGCGATCGCGCCCGGGACGGCGCGCGATCGGGCCACGATCGTCGGCCTCTCGGATCAGACGCCCCGTAACAGCACCGCCACGGCAGCGGTCCAAATCGTGCCCCAGCCTCCGGGTCCCGGGTTGGGTTGAGGAACCAGCTCCCACTGGGACCAGTGCCTCCTAGTCCGCACCTCAGGCCTTGCGCCCCGAGCATGGCAATGAGAGCCAGACCTCGGCGCCGCCATCCGTGTTTGCGGCATGGGCCTCGCCGCCGTGGGCGCGGGGGCTCGTGCGCACCATCGGCACGCCGCGGCCGCTGCCGCCGTCGCTGCGGGCGCCGCTGGGGCGACTGAAACGCTCGAAAGCGCGCGATAGGAAGTCCGGCGGGAACCCGGGACCGTGATCGCCGATGCGAACCTCGACCGTCTCATCGCCGGTCACAGCGAGGGAGATCGAGACCTCTCCGCTTCCGTAGCGCAGGGCGTTATCGAGGACGTTGGCGGTCGCCTGCTCGATCCGCAGTCGATCCGCTCTTACCTCCACCGGCTGGCCCTGCAGTGAGATCGTCCGCCCTTCTTCCTCCGCGCGCCGGGCAAAGCGCCGCCGTCCTTCCTCCAGTGCCTCCCGCAGATCGATGCGCCCCAGCCGCAATGGCAGCTCGCCACGCTCGGTCTGGGCGATCGTCAGCAAGCCCTCGGCCAGTTGGGAGAGGCGGTCGGTCTCCTCGGCTGCTGAGGCGAGGGCCGCTCGCAGCTCAGCTGCGGAACGGCCTTCGGTGAGTGCGAGATCGAGCTCGGTGCGGAGGATTGCCAGCGGCGTACGCAGCTCGTGGCTGGCATCGGCGACGAAGGTGCGCTCGTGCTCGATCGCTTCGCCAAGCCGCTCGAGCATTTCGTTCAGCGTCGCCCCCAGGCGGGCAACCTCGTCGTGGGTCGGTGGCACCGGCAGCCGCTCGTCGGGCTCCGCGGCAGAGATCGTTGCCGCCCTCGCCCGCATTGCCTCGACCGGATGCAGGGCCGCCGCGGCCACCCAGTAGGCAGCGAGCGAGGCCAGGATCAGCGCCACCGGCCCGCTCAGCAGGAGCAGTTCCAGCAGGTCTTGCAGGGACTCGGCCCGTCCCTGGGCTTTGTTCAGCTCCGAGGCGAAGCGCAGGTAGACGAAAACGCCGGTGGCCCCGAGCACGAACACCATAACCGCGGCGAAGACGAGGGTGACGCGCAGGCGGATCGAGAAACGGTTGAAGGGGAGGCGGCTCAGTGCCCGCCATCCTTCCGCAGGCGGTAGCCGGCGCCGCGCACCGTCTCCAGCGATTCCACCCCGAAGGGCTGGTCGATCTTGCGGCGCAGGTAGCGGACGTAGACCTCGATCACATTTGAGCGGTGTTCGTAGTCATGCTCCCAGGCGTGTTCAAGCATCTGGGCCCTGGTCAAGACGTGGCCGGGGTTGCGCATAAAGATCTCGAGCAGCGTGAACTCCTTTGCCGATAGTTCGATCTCGGTCTCGCCCCGCCAAACCTGGCGGGCGGCGGGGTCGAGGCGCAGGTCGCCGACCTCGACAAAGCCCGATTGCCCCGCCTGGCTTCGGCGCACCAGCGCCCGCAGACGGGCCAGCAGCTCGGCGAAGGAGAAGGGCTTGGTGAGGTAGTCGTCGGCGCCGCCGTCGAGCCCGGCGACGCGGTCGTCGAGCGCATCCCTAGCGGTCAGCATCAGGACCGGCGACCAGACTCCCTGCACCCGAATCTGGCGGCAGGCCTCGAAGCCGTCGATGCCGGGCAGCATCACATCGAGGACGATCGCGTCGTATGGGGTTGCGGTCGCCATCGCAATCCCTATCTCACCGGTTTCGGCGACGTCGACGGCAAGGCCCTTCTCGCTCAGACCTCGACACAGCAGAGAAGCCATCTTCACCTCATCCTCGATTAGGAGCACGCGCACGGAAGTGCACGATTACCGCGGAAGATGAAGAAAAGATGAGGGCGGTGGAGGCGACTCAGCCCCCGTCAGCCGGCTTTGTAGGAGATCAGCTCCAGCTTCTCGACTGGGCCCTTGACGGCGATCTCGCGGACGCTGCCGACCCCGTGCACGTAGTACTTATTGTCAACGGTAGCCGGCTCGAGCGGCGTCCACTCCCTCGTCCGCAGCGCCTTCCGGGTGGA
>JBQCCT010000328.1:0-2793 GCA_051961955.1 Solirubrobacterales bacterium | reverse complement strand
CGGCCGCTGGTCGGCACCGCCGACGTCCACTACCTGCGGCGCGAGGACTTCGACAACCACGCGGCGCTGCTCTGCGTGCAGACGAAGTCGACCCTGCAGCTGCCGAAGATGAGCTTCGACACCAACGAGTTCTACATCAAGGACAACGAGGAAATGGCCGCCTCGTTCGCCGAGTGGCCGGAGGCGACCCCGACTACCCTGGAGATCGCCGAGCGCTGCGACATCGAGATCGAGCTCGGCAAGCTGCTGCTGCCGCGCTACCCGACCGAGAACGGCGAGGAGCCGGAGGCGATGCTGCGCCGGATCGCTGTCGACGGCCTCCGCGCCCGCTACGGGGATCCGCCGCCAGCCGAGGCGGTCGAGCGGCTCGAGTTCGAGCTCGGGGTGATCGAGGAGATGGGGTTCGAGTCCTACTTCCTGATCGTCTGGGATTTCGTCCGCTACGCGAAGGAAAACGGCGTCGCCGTCGGCCCCGGCCGTGGCTCCGCGGCCGGCTCGATCGTCTCCTACGCCCTCAATATCACCGACCTCGACCCACTCGGCAACGACCTCCTCTTCGAGCGCTTCCTCAATCCCGGCCGCAAATCTATGCCGGATATCGACATCGACTTCTCGGTCCGCGGCCGCGAGCGGATGATCCGCTACGTGGGTGAGAAATACGGCCGCGAATCGGTCGCCCAGATCATCACCTTCGGCAAGATGGCCCCCCGCGCCGCGACCCGCGACGCCGCCCGTGTGCTCGGCTACGACTACGGCACCGGCGACCGGCTGGCGAAGCAGATCCCGGAGCCGATCATGGGCCGCAACCCCTCCTTCGAGGAGTGCCTCGCGCCCGGGCAGGAGCTGCGGAAGACCTACGACGAGGAGGCCGACGCGAAGAAGATCATCGACGTCGCCCAGGGCCTCGAGGGGATCATCCGCAACAACTCGATCCACGCCGCGGCGGTGGTGATCGCCGACCGGCCGCTGCAGGAGGTCGTGCCGCTGCAGCTGGCCGAGGACAAGAGCGCGCCCGCCGCCAGCAACGGGTCCGGCAAGCCCGAGCGCCAGTACAAGATCGTGACCCAGTACTCGATGGGGCCGATCGAGGAAATCGGGCTGCTGAAGATGGACTTCCTCGGCCTTCGCAACCTCGACGTGATCGAGGACGCGATCGACATCATCGAGCGCTCGCGCGGCGAGCGGATCGACATGGAGTCGATCCCGATCGACGACGCGAAGACCTACGAGATGCTTGCCAAGGGCGATTCGACCGGCGTCTTCCAGCTCGAGTCGGAGGGCATGCGCGAGGCGATGAAGCAAGTGCGCCCGACCGAGTTCGCCGACATCGTCGCCCTGGTCGCCCTCTACCGCCCGGGCGCGATGGCCTACATCCCCGCCTACGCCAAGGGCAAGCGCAACCCCGCCTCGGTCACCTATCCCGACGAGCGCCTGCGCGCATTCACCGAAGCGACCTACGGCTGCGTCCTCTACCAGGAGCAGTTGATGGAGATCGCCAAGCAGATGGCCGGCTTCAGCCCTGCCGAGGCGGACGACCTGCGCAAGGCGATCGGCAAGAAGAAGCGCGACCTGATGGCGACGATGAAGGGCAAGTTCCTCGAAGGGCTGGCCAAATCCGGCACCGACCCGAAGGTCGCCCAGGACCTCTGGAAGCTGAACGAAGCGGCCGCCGACTACTCCTTCAACAAGTCCCACGCCGCCTGCTACGGGCTGATCTCCTACCGCACCGCCTACCTCAAGGCCAACTACCCGGCGGAGTACATGGCGGCGGTGATCTCCTCGGTGATGAACACCAAAGACAAGGTGCCCTTCTTCGTCAACCGCTGCGCGGAGATGGGGATCGACGTCTTGCCGCCCGACATCAACTCCTCCGACCACAGCTTCGTCGTCTCCGAGAACGCGATCCGCTTCGGCCTCGACGCGGTCAAGAACGTCGGCCACGCGGCGGTGGAGGCGATCCTCCGCGCCCGCGAGGAGAAGCCGATCGAGTCGATCTGGGATTTCTGCGAGCGGGTCGACTCGCGCGCCGTCAACAAACGGGCGATCGAATGCCTTGTCAAGTGCGGCGCCCTCGACTCCACCGGCGACAGCCGCAAGGGGATGCTGGAAACGCTGCCGGCGGCGCAGTCGGCGGGGCAGAAGGCGCAGGAGGATGCGCAGCTCGGTCAGGGCTCGATCTTCGACTTCGGCGGCGAAGAGGGCGGGGGTGGGGCGCAGTCGCAGGCCCAGCACCGGCCGCCGATCCCTGCCGCCGAGTTCGACCGGGCCGAGATGCTGGCGATGGAGAAGGAGACGCTCGGTACCTACCTCTCCTCGCACCCGCTGACCGAAGTCGGGGCGGCGCTGCGGGCGCGAGTCGACTGCAGCCTCGCCCAGCTCGGCGGCAAACCCGACGGCGCCTGGGTGACGGTCGGCGGGATCGTCGTCGAGTGCAAAAAGATCCGCACCAAGAGCGGCAACCAGATGATGTTCGCGACCCTCGACGACGTCGAGGGTCAGGTCGAGATGCTCGTCTTCAAGGCCGACCAGTCGGAGAGCGCCGAGATCATCCAGCCGGACTCGATCGTCCTCGTCCGCGGCCGCATCGACCACAAAGACCGCGGCGAGACGAAGCTGGTCGTGCAGGAGGCGCAGCGCTTCGAACCCGACGCTGAGGAGATCGCGAAGGCCGGCAAGCTGGCGCCGGCGCCAGCGTCGACCCCGTCGGGTCCCTTCGAGGTGCCGATCGACCTTTCCCGCTGGAGCAATGAGCTGTGCGATGAACGGAAGGCGATCTTCGAGCACCACAAGGGC
>JBQCCT010000327.1:0-3484 GCA_051961955.1 Solirubrobacterales bacterium | reverse complement strand
CGGGCCGGTGCTGGTCGGCGGCTGGCTGACGCTGGGGGAGAAGGCGATGCTGGGTGACACCGGCTCCAACCTGATCGGGGCGATCGCCGGGGTCTGGTTACTGACCGTGCTCGGGGGGGACGGGCGGCTGATTGCGCTCGCCGTTGTCCTGGCACTCACCGTTTACGGAGAGATTCGCTCAATTTCCGCGACCATCGATTCGGTTCCGCCCCTGCGCTGGCTAGACTCGCTCGGCAGAGCATGAGTCCGTCCAGCAAAGGCGACACCCGGTTCATTTTCGTCACCGGCGGTGTCGTTTCAGCCCTCGGCAAGGGGATCACCGCCGCGGCGATCGGCCGACTCCTCGTCTCCCGCGGCTTCCGGGTCCAGCTGCAGAAGTTCGACCCCTACATAAACGTCGATCCGGGGACGATGAGCCCGTTCCAACATGGCGAGGTGTTCGTCACCGAGGACGGGGCGGAGACCGACCTCGACCTCGGCCACTACGAGCGCTTTACCGACGAGAACACCTCGCGGGCCTCGAACGTAACGGCCGGCGCGGTTTACAACTCGGTGATCAGGCGCGAGCGGCGCGGCGACTACCTCGGCGCCACCGTGCAGGTGATCCCGCACATCACCAACGAGATCAAGCAGAAAATTCTCATCGTCGCCGAGTCGCAGTCGGTCGATTTCGTCATCACCGAGATCGGCGGCACCGTCGGCGACATCGAGTCGCTGCCCTTCCTTGAGTCGATCCGCCAGCTCTACACCGACCTGGGGCCGAAGCGGGCGATGTTCGTCCATCTGACCCTGGTGCCGTACGTCGGCCACGCCGGCGAATTGAAGACGAAGCCGACCCAGCACTCGGTCAACGAGCTACGCCGGATCGGGATCCAGCCGCACGCGCTGGTCTGCCGCTCGGAAGGGCGGCTCGACCGCGAGATTCGCGGCAAGATCGCGCTTTTCGCCAGCCTTCCCGTCGACGCGGTGATCTCCGCCCACGATGTCGACAACATCTACAAGGTGCCGCTTGTCTTCCGCGCCGAGGGCGTCGACGACCTCGTTCTCGATCACTTCGGGATGGAGGCCCCTTCGCCCGACATGGCCGAGTGGGAAGAGATGGTGCGGCGAGCCGAGTCGGCCACCGGTGAGGTGCGGATTGCCCTTGTCGGCAAGTACGTGCAGCTGGCCGATGCCTACAAGTCGGTGATCGAGGCACTCGAGCACGGCGGCTTCCACCACGGGGTGAACGTCAAGGTTGAACTGGTCGATTCCGAGGACTTCGACCCGGAGCAGCTGCAGGGCTGCGACGGCATCCTCATCCCCGGCGGCTTCGGCGAGCGCGGGATCGAGGGCAAGGTCGAAGCGGCCCGGATCGCCCGCGAGAAGTCGATTCCTTACCTTGGAATCTGCCTCGGGATGCAGATCGCGGTGGTCGAGTTCGCCCGCCACGTCGCCGGGATGGACGGCGCCAACTCGGCCGAGTTCGATCCGGAGACGCCCTATCCGGTGGTCGACCTGCTGCCGGAGCAGAAAGAGGTCTCCGACATGGGCGGGACGATGCGGCTGGGTGCCGACCCGGTGAAGCTGCACGAGGGCACGCAGGCGCGCGAGATCTTCGGCGAGGCCGTCATCTACAAGCGCCACCGCCACCGCTACGAGGTCAACAACCAGCTACGACGCCGGCTCGAAGACGAGGGTCTGGTCTGTGGCGGTACCTCGCCGGACGAGCGGCTGGTCGAGATGGTCGAGCTGTCCGATCACCCGTTCTTTGTCGCCTCTCAGTACCACCCGGAGTTCAACTCGCGCCCGAACCGGCCCGAGCCGCTCTTCCGCGAGTTCGTCGGTGCTGCCGCGCGCCAGGCGGGCGAACGCCCGGCCGACGGCGGTGAGCTCGACGCGGTCGAGGAGACCGTCGAGGGCGACGTCGGCGCGCCGCGCTCCGCCTGAGCGCGCGCGGGTCGTTCCCGGCTAGCCTTCGAGCCGTGGAGGGATCGAGACTGCACCAGCGGTTCGTCCGGTACTGCGAGATCCGCAGCCCGACCGGTGAGGAGCGGGAGATCGTCGACACGCTGGCGGCCGAACTGCGGGCGTTGGGTCTGGAGGTGGACGAAGACACCGCCGCTGGCCCGGCCGAAGCGGGCGCCGGCAACCTGATCGCCCGCTCGGCGGGGACCGGCGGGGAGTGGGCGATGTTCTGCGCCCACGTTGACACCGTCCCCCACAAGGGCCAGGTCGAGGTGGTCGAGGACGAAGGCGTCTTCCGCAGCCGCGGCGAGACGATCCTCGGCGCCGACAACAAGGCGGCGGTGGCGGTCTTCATGGAGCTGATCGCCCGCCACGTGGAAAACCCGGCGCCGGTCGGGGTCGAGCTCGTCCTGACCGTGGCCGAGGAGCAGGGGCTGCGGGGAGCGAAGGCGCTCGACGCCTCGCAGCTGCGCTCGACGGTGGGGTTCGTGCTCGACCACGCGGGGGCGGTGGGCGAGGTGATCACTTCCACGCCGACCCAGCAGAAGATCCTCGCCGACTTCATCGGGGTTGAGGCGCATGCCGGGATCAGGCCTGAAGACGGGAGCAACGCGATCGCCGCTGCCGCAGCGGCGATCGCACGGATGGAGCTGGGGCGGCTTGACGAGGGGACGACGGCAAACGTTGGCCTGATTCGCGGCGGCACTTCTGGCAACGTCGTCCCCGGCCACTGCGCTATCCACGCCGAGGCGCGCAGCCTCGACACTGAGCGGGCGGCCGAGGTGGCCGGAAAGATTGCCGACGCCTGCGCCTGGGGCGCGAGCGAGCACGGCTGCGACGTCGACGTGCGGATTGAAGAGCTCTTCCGCGGCTATCAGGTGCCGAAGGACTCGGCGGCGTTGGCGCTGGCGGAGACCGGCCTGCGCGGCGCCGGCCTGGAGCCGCAGCGGGTCGCGATCGGCGGCGGCAGCGACGCCAACGTCTTTCGCCGTGATGGCTACGACTGCGTCCTCCTCTCCAACGGCACCGCCGACGTCCACACCTCCGAGGAGCGGATCCCGGCCCGGGCGCTCGACAAGATGCTCGAGGTCTGCGAGCGGATCGTCGCCGCTGCGGGCGAGTCTCCGGCGAGTGAGTAGTGGACGGCCGCCTGAAGCTGCGGCGCGGCGTCGTCGTCTCGGGCGATCCGCTGGAAGTTGAAGTCGACGGCGAGCGCCGCCGCGCCTGGGCCGACGAGGTCCTGCTCGGGGAGATGCGCGAGGGCGACGAGGTCGTCGTCAACGTCGCCGCCCTCGACCTAGGCCTCGGCTCCGGCGGCTTCGACGTCGTCCACGTCAACCTCACCCGCGGCCTCGATGGCGGCGCGGAGGGCGACGCCCACGTGATGAAGCTGAACTACACCCCGCTCCAGCACCCCATCCACCCCGTCGAGCGCCCAGTTCCGTGGTTCGAAACGCACGGTATAGGTGCAAAAGGAACCACGGAACGGGGGGAGGGCGAATCGGGGCGGGTTATGGATGACATGCAGCCAAAAGTC
>JBQCCT010000326.1:0-5743 GCA_051961955.1 Solirubrobacterales bacterium | reverse complement strand
CCAGGACCGTGCGGGAGCGGCGCAGGCGCGCCTTCTCGATCGCCAGCCGGTGCCGGGTCTGCTGCAGCTTGTGGGCCAGTTCGGCGGACCGTTCGCGACCCTCGGCGAGGAGCCCGCTGAGTTCTTCCTCGCGCGCTTCGGCCTTCGCCGCTTCGGCTTCGGCACTACCGAGTTCGGCAGTGGTCGCCTGCAGCTTCGAGGAGAGCGAGCTCGCTCCGTCGCGCGCCGAGGCCAGCTTCGCTTCCAGCGCGCCGGTACCGGCAGCGCCGGCGCTGCCGACGGCGACGACCAAGGCCGCGAGCAGCGCGCAGAGCGACGCCGCGGCAAAGAGATCCTTTCTGAGCTCGAGCGGCCGCACGAGCGGCTGAGGCTAGCGAGCCGGCCCTAAAACTCCTGCAAGTTGCCGATAACCCGCAAGGGAACTTGCGGGAACCGCGCTCCCGGTGGCGGCTCAGCCTTCCGGAACTTCGCGGCTGGCGAGGTAGGCGGCGATCGCCACCGCGACCACGCTCAGCCCGAGGGCGATCCGCGCCTCGCGGCGATAGCGGCGCCGCACGTAGCGGAAGGCGAAGCGGACCGAGGCTTTGCCGAGCCGGTTGTACATCAGCCCTCTCCCCCCTCGCCGCCGTCGCGCAGCCGATGCGCCATCCGCGACTGCAGCGACCAGAGCTCGATGAAGCCGGGTGAGGCGTTCTGGTCAAAGAGCCCGCCGGACTCGGAGAAGGTCGCCAGCTGGGCGTCGTAGACGGCGTTGGGCGAAGAGCGGGTGACGACGCGGACGCTGCCTTTGTAGAGGCGCAAGCCGATCTCGCCGGTGACCTGGGCGTTGACCGCGTTCATGTAGGCGTCGAGGTCGGTGCGCAGCGGCTCCCACCAGAGCCCGGCGTAGACGAGGTAACCCCACTTCTGGTCGAGGGCGGGCTTGAACTGGTTCTGGTGGATCGTCCCGACCAGCCGCTCCAGCTCCTCGTGGGCGGCGAGGATGATCGCCGCCGCCGGCACCTCGTAGATGTCGCGCACCTTGAGGCCGACGATCCGGTCCTCGATGTGGTCGACGATGCCGACCCCGTGGCGGCAGCCGATCTCCGCCGCCTTTTCCAGCAGCTCGACCAGCCCCAGCCGCTCGCCGTTAAGCGAGACCGGCACGCCGGCCTCGAAGCCGATCGTCACCGTCTCCGCCTCGTCCGGCGCCTCCTCGGGCCGGGTGACCAACTGGAAGACGTCGTCCTCGGGCGCGTGGTCGAGCTCCTCGATCCAGCGGCCCTCCGAGGAGCGCCCCCAGAGATTGTCGTCGATCGAGTACGGGGCGACCTCGGTGCCGCCCTTGACGGGGATGCCGTGTTCGCGCGCGTAGGCGATCTCCTCCTCGCGCCCCATCTCCCAGGAGCGCACCGGCGCGATCGTCTTCAGCTCCGGCGCCAGGGTGGCGACGGTGGCCTCGATCCGGACCTGGTCGTTGCCCTTGCCGGTGCAGCCGTGGGCGATCGTGTCGCAGCCGGTCTGGCGCGCGTATTCGACCGCGAGCTGGGCGATCAGCGGCCGGCCGAGGGCGGTGAAGAGCGGGTAGCCGTTGCCGTAGACGGCGTTGGCCTTGATCGCCGGCGCCAGGAACTCCTCGGCGAAGCGCTCGCGGGCGTCGACCACGTGATCTTCGACCGCGCCGAGCCGCCGCGCCTTCTCCTCGATCACCCCGTAGTCCTCGCCGGGCTGGCCGAGGTTGACGGTGAGGCAGACGACCTCGGCCTCGTAAGCGTCCTGGATCCACTTCAGCATCACGCTGGTGTCGAGCCCGCCCGAGTAGAGCAGGAGGACGCGATCGACGGCGACCGGGTCCGCCTCATAGCTGGCGGTCGGCTGGAAATGGGGTTTATCGACGCTCACGAGGAGCGCAAGTCTCGCACGCGAAGGCGTGCGCACGCTCTCCCGTCCCTATGGAGCTTCCAGCCCTCCGCTGCCGCCTTCTTCTTCTGGCGTTTCCGGGGTTTCTTCTTCTTCGGGGGCTTCTTCCCGTTCTTCGGGCGGAGCTTCTTTTTCTTCTTCTTCGGTGGTCGTCGGCTGCGTCGTCGTGGTCGTGGTCGTCGGGCTTTCGGTCGTCGTCGGGACGGTCGCAGTGGTTTCGGTGGTGGGGCTGGTCGAGCTGCCGTTGTCGTTGCCGGCGATCACGATCACCGCGATCAGCAGGCCGACGATCACCGCGATCAAGCCGGCGACGAGCAGACGCATGTTGCCGTGCGGGCGCCCACCGTCTGGCCCTTGGCCGTAGGGGCCCCGGTCTTCCGGGCCCATCATCCGGGTCGGGTCCTCGTGCATCTCTCTACTCCTCGGGTCCCAGAATCGCGTCGAGGATCGCGTCGGTGTCCTCGATCTGGAACCCGTTTCGCAGTCGCAGCTCGATTTCCTCTCGGCTGCTGCCGGAGACCGCCATCTGCGTCGCCAGCAGGCGGGCGCCGGAGGCGTCGGTGCGCCTGTCGTCCGCTTCGTCGGACTCGTCGTGCTCCACCGCCCGCAGGCGCGGGGCTTCGGGCTGCTCAGGGGGCTCGACGGGTTCGGGCTGGCGCAGCGGTTCAGCGCCTTCGATCCGGGACCGTGCCTCCTCCAGGGTCTCCTGCAGTCGCTCGGCCTCCTGGCGCAACGCAATCGCCTGGCCCAGCAGCGAGTCGACCATGTCGGCGAGCTCGGCGGCGCGGTCCTCGGCCAGCCGGTCGGCCTCCGCCCGCGCCTGGGTGAGATAGCGGCGGGCCTGCGCTTCGGCGTCGTCGATCACGCCCTCCGCCGCCCGCTCGGCGGCCTGCACGATCGCCTCCAGCCGCTCGGCAGTGGTGGCGCGAAGGTCCTGCTGCTTGCGCGAGAGGTCTCCTGGCTTGCCGGCGCTCATTCAGCCGAAAAGCCTAGTGCCCGGGATCGGTAGTCGTGTGTCGCATCTGGCGAGTGAATCGTCGTTCGCAGCAAGGACACAGGATGCAGCCTTTGCTGGAGGCAAAGGCAAAACCGAGGACGCCGCTGCGGGCGGCGAGGCGCCGCCAGGGCGGTGCAGGGCTACCGATCCCGGGCACTCAAAAGCGATTCGCCAATCAGGCCAACCGCTTGGTCGACGTGGTCGGAATCGATCACCAGCGGCGGCAGCAGCCGCAACGTGTCCGGGCGCGGCACGTTGACGACGAGGCCACGCTCGAGCAGGTCGGCGCCGACGGCCGCCGCGTCGATCCCTTCGGCGAGGCCAACGCCGACCATGAGGCCACGACCGCGGGTCGCGCCGACGCCATCGAGCGCGTCCAGCTGCGCGCAGAGGTAGGCGCCGAGCTCGCGCACGTGCCGGAGCAGGATCGGGTCGTCGACGATGCCCAGCACTGCCAGCGCCGCGGCGGTGGCGACCGGCCCGCCGGCGAAAGTCGAGCCGTGGTCGCCGGGCTCGAGCACGTCGGCAGCCTCGGGCCCGGTAATGCAGGCGCCGATCGGCACGCCGCCGCCGAGCGCCTTGGCGGTGGTGATGACGTCGGGACGCACGGGCGTCTGCTCGTAGGCCCAGAGCGAGCCGGTGCGGCCGACGCCGGTCTGGATCTCGTCGAGGATCAGCAGGGCGCCGGCCTCGTCGCAGGCTTCGCGGGCGGCGAGCAGCGCCTCTTCGCTGGTTGGGATCACCCCCGCCTCACCCTGGATCGCCTCGATCAGGACCGCGGCCGTGCTCTCCCCCACCGCCTCGCGCAGCGCCGCCGAGTCGTTGTGGGGGACGGCGCGGAAACCGGGGAGCATCGGCCCCAGCGCCTCGTTGGCGGCAAGGCCGGGCGTCGCCGAGAGGGCGCCGTAGCTGCGGCCGTGGAAGTCGCTCTCGAAGCTGACGATCTCCGGCACGGCGACTCCGCGCCGGTGGGCGTGCTTGCGGGCGACCTTGATCGCGCACTCGTTCGCCTCGGTACCGGAGTTGGCGAAGAAGACGCGGCCGCCGAGGCTCGACTCGGAAAGGCGCTCGGCCAGGCGCGCCATCGGCTCGGTGTAGAAGAGATTGGAGGTGTGGATCAGGCGGTGGGACTGCTCGTGGACCGCCTTCAGCACCTCCGGGTGGCAGTGACCGACCGAGCAGACCGAGATGCCGCTGAGGAAGTCGAGGTACCGCTTGCCCTCAGCGTCCCAGAGCAGCGGCCCTTCGCCACGGACGAAGTCGACCGGCGCCCGCTTGTAGGTGCGCATCAAGTAGCGCTCCGCGAGTGTCCGGGTCTCGGCGAGGCCGATCTCCGCGGCGAGATCGGTCACGGGATGACCATCGTGCCGATACCGGCGTCGGTGAAGAGCTCGAGCAAGAGGCTGTGCGGGACCCGGCCGTCGATGATGTGGGCGGACTGGGCGCCGCCGCGGATCGCGTCGGCGCAGGCCTGCAGCTTTGGCCGCATCCCTCCTTCCAGGCTCGGCAGCTTCTCGTCGACCTCGGCCACCGTCGCTCGCGAGATCAGCGAGCCTTCGTCGCCGGGGTCGGCAAGCCAGCCGATGACGTCGGTGAGAAAGATCGCCTTGTGGGCACCGAGGGCGGCGGCGACCTTGCCGGCTGCCTCGTCGGCGTTGACGTTGAAAGACTGGCCGCCGCGGTCGGAGGCCGAGGAGGCGATTACCGGGATGTAATCGGCAGCGATGTGGTTGAGGACGTCGACGTCGACCCGCTCGATCGAGCCGACGAAGCCGACCTGCTCGGCGTTGGCGACCGGCGAGACCTCGAACAGGGTCCCGTCCTCGCCCGAAAGCCCGACCGCCGGCTGCCCGTGCCGGTTCAGCCGTTGGACGATCTCCGAGTTGAGCTTGCCGACAAGAACCATCTTCGCCACCTCGACCGTCTCCGCGTCGGAGACGCGCAACCCCTCGTGGAAGCGGACCTCGAGGTCGAGCCGGTCCATGTAGCGGGTGATCTCGGGCCCGCCGCCGTGGACGATCACCGGGTTCAGCCCGACGTACTTGAGCAGGACGACGTCGGTGGCAAAGGCTTCGCGCAGCTCGTCGTCGAGCATCGCCGCGCCGCCGTACTTGATCACCACGGTGCGACCGTGGAACTCGCGGATGTACGGGAGCGCCTCGAGGAGGGTGGCGACGCTGCCGCTGTCGTAGCGGGTGTTGTCGTTGTGATTCATGTTGGTGACGTCACTCACGTCGTGTATTCCGCGTTGAGCTTGACGTAGTCGTAGCCGAGGTCGGAGAACCAGACGTGGGCGACGTGCTCGCCGCGACCGAGGCGCAGGCCGATCTCCGCCTCGGAGACGTCGGCGCCGAGCTCGGCGGCGTCGATGTTCTCGGCACCGAGCTCTTCCAGGTCCTCGCCGGCGAGGGCGGCGCCGGCGGCCTGGGCGATCCGGCCCCAGTTGGGATCGCGGCCGAACAGCGCCGTCTTCACCAGCGGCGAGTTGGCGATCGCGCGGGCGACCCGCTCGGCCTCAGCTTGGGTTGCGGCCTCGGTGACCTCGATCCGGGCGGTGCGGGCGGCACCCTCGCCGTCGCGGACGATCTCGATCGCCAGCTGTTTCAAGACCGCCTCCAGCAGGCCCTCGGGCAGCGGCTGCCCGGAGGCGCCGGAGGCCTGCAGCAGGACCATGTCGTTGGTGCTCATCTGGCCGTCGACGGTGATCCGGTTAAAGGAGGCCTCGACCGCGGCGCGCAGCAGCGCGTCGGCGTTCCCGAGTACGGCATCGGTCTGGACGAAGCAGAGCATCGTCGCCATGTTCGGCTCGATCATCCCCGCCCCCTTCGCCTGGGCGGAAAGCGTCAC
>JBQCCT010000325.1:0-3251 GCA_051961955.1 Solirubrobacterales bacterium | reverse complement strand
CCTTTTTGCCCATTTGTCACAACTTTGTCCGAAGCGTCTAACAGCGCGGCGCGTCCGGTAAGGGGTCCGGGCGATCCTCTTCACTCGCCTACCTGGGTGGATCGCTTCCAGCCGTCCGAGAGTGGGGTTGGGCCAGCGGCGCAAAACGTGAAGAGGATCACCCGGACTCCAAGCCACACGCATCAGCTGGACGGCTCAGGGTTCAGCCATCCCGCGGTTCCTTTTGTACCTATAGCGTCCGAAAGGAACCACGGAACTTTTGACGTCTACCGGAGCGCTGTGGTGGAGGGGACCGGTACTCCTCCGCAGGAATGTTCGGCGACATGCAATCTGGCTTTTGCGCGGCGGAGCCGCGCTCCAGGTTCTCCCCGAAGCGAAGCGGAGGGGAGGTCAATTCCGGAGGAGGTGTACCGGTCCCCTGTACCGCTGCGGTTGGTCCCTCAGCGTTTGAGGATCTCGTCGCCGGAGACTTGGGCCATCAGCGGTTTGCCGCACTGCCAGCAGAAGGTGGCACCGCTGGAGTGGGGGGCGCCGCAGCTGGTGCAGGCGCCGGCGGTGCCCGTCTCCTCCATGCGCAGGATCCGCTCGACCTCGCTCAGCTCGGCGTCGGCGTCCTGCAGCGGCACCGCCCGTTTGACGATCACCTCGACGTTGATGCTGTTGCGGCTGATCATCTCGTAGACGAGCCCGCCGAGGTCCCACTGCAGCTCGGCCACCCGCGCGACCAGCTGCTCGCGCCGGCGCTTGAGATCGACGATGAACTCTTCGCCGTAGGCGGAGTTGAGGGAGGGGGGTGCGACGCCGTTGCCGGCGCTCGGTTGAGCGCCTCCCGGCGAGCTGTTGCGGCGCAGCCGCTGCGCCAGCCTCATTCGAAGAAGTTCCCTTCGAATTCGCCCTTGCTGTTGCAGCCCGCCTCACTGGGATCGCACTTGCCGCCCAGTTCCTGTTCGGGTTCGGCGAGATGCACGTTGGGATTCACCGGGTAGGCTTCTTCGGTCGCCTTGCTGGTGCCGCTCTTGGTGATTTCGGTTTTCTTCTTCGCCTTCTTCGTGGTCGCCGATTTGGCCTTGTTGCCCTTGGCGCTGGTCTCAGCGTTGCCTTTGGTGGCTTTTGAACTGGAGTTGGTCGATGCCTGAGCGCCGCCGGCGGGCACCGTGATGACTGACGGCTGCGCCGCGGGCTGAGAGCTGCCTTCGCCGGAGCGGCCGATCAGGACGCCGACGCCGATCGCCAGCACCAGCGTGGCTACCCCGGCGACGAGGGAGGCGTTGGCGGACATGAAGGGACGCCGGTCCGGCGGCGACGGCGGCGCCGCGGCGGCCTCGGCCGCCGGCGGTTGCTTGGCCGCGTCCATAAAGATGACCGCGTCCATAAAAGGGAGGCGCGGATCGCCGCGGCGCTGACCGCAGTTGAGGCAGTAACGCTGGTCGGCGAGCATGGGGGAGCCGCAGGCGGGGCACTGGTCCCCGCCTGCGGCTGGCACAGAGGAGGTGACAGGGGTCACCGAGGATCTTGCTCGTTCGGGCCCGGCAGTCACGCTGCCCATCTTCTGGTCGCCCCCGGGCCGGCGTGTTTAAGAGTTGTGAAGGGAGCTCAGGATTTTCACATCCTGGTAACGGTGTGAAGTCGGTCCGGAGTGATACTCGCGCTGCTCAGTGGCCACGACGCAAGACGACCAGAAAGCGAATCTCCGCACCTGCAAGCAGTGCGGGGGCAAGCGGGCTCTCGACCAGCGCTACTGCATCTCCTGCGGCGCCCGTCTCGGCTCGCTGCCGGCGGCGATCAAGAGGCAGTTCGGAAGCATGGTTGGGGGGGCGGCTGCCGCCAGCACCGCCGCCGTGGACTCCGCCAAGCCAGAGAAGTACGACGGCTGGCCCTTCAAACGTTCCGAGTTCATGCCCTCGCCGCGCACCGCAGCCGCAGCTGTGCTGGTGATGCTGGGACTGGGGGTGGCGCTCGGGTCGGTGACGCAGCAGCTCGCCCAGAGCGCCGGCTTCAGCACGATCCTGCTCGAATCCCCGCCGCCCGTCGAAGAAGAAGCGCCGGAAGTCGCCAGCGTCGAACCGGAAGTTGAAAAAACCGGCGAACCAGCGCCGGCCGCGGTTCCGTCGGCGGCCCCGGCGGAAGTTCCGCCGCCGCTGGTGGAAGAACCGCTTCCCTCCGAACCACCGCCGCCGGAAGTGCCGCTGGTGGAAGAAGAACTCCCCGCCGGCCTGCCGGAAATCAAACACGTCTTCGTGGTCATGCTGGGCGAAGGCGGCTACGAAGAAAACTTCGGCAAAGCCTCGCAGTCGAAGTTCCTCGGCGAAGAGCTGCCGGCGCAGGGCGAGCTCCTCAGCAACTACTACGCGGTGACCAAGGGGCAGCTGGCAAACGAGATCGCGCTGCTGAGCGGCCAGGGCCCGACCCTCGAAACGGCGGCCGGCTGCCCCAACTACGGCGACGTGACGCCCGGCAGCGAATCGGCCGAAGGCCAAGTCGAAGGGAATGGCTGCGTGTATCCAGCGACGACCAAGACGCTACCCGGGCAGTTGGCCGAAGCGAAACTGAAGTGGAAGGCCTACGTCGAAGGCGTCAACCCCTTTCTCTACTTCCACTCGATCATCGACGGACCCGAAGCCGGGAAAGCCAACGCCGGTCTGCCGCAGCTCGCTACGGACCTGAAGCTGGAAGCGAAAAAGTTCCCCGCCCTCGCCTACATCTCTCCGGGTCCCGCTTCGCCGCCCGAAGAATTCCTCAAGACAATCGTCCCCGAAATCAAAGAATCGCTCGCCTACAAGGACGGCGGCATGCTCTTGATCACCTTCGCGCAGGCGCCGCAGGGAGTCGAAAACCCCGACGAAAGCGGCTGCTGCATCAACCCGTCTTTCCCCAACCTGCCACCTCCCCCCAGCGAAGCGCCGGCGACCGGGCCGGTGCGGGAAACGGGCGGCGGCGGCCGGGTCGGTCTGCTCCTGCTCTCGCCTTACGTCGAACCCGGGACGACCAGCGAAACCTTTTTCAACCACTTCTCGATCCTGGTCACGATCGAGGAACTGTTCGGGCTCGAACGGATCGGCTACGGCACCGAACCGGCCCTGACCGGCTTCGACGAATCGATCTTCAACGCCGGCAGCTGAACGAGTCAGTCAGTGCGCCTGTACGACGCATCCTCGCGGACTCGCGGCGTCAGTCCAGCAGGATCAGCAGGGCGGTCAGCAGGCCGAGGGCGATGCCGCTGGCGGTGAGGGCGATCAGCGGCCAGGCGGTGG
>JBQCCT010000324.1:0-4285 GCA_051961955.1 Solirubrobacterales bacterium | reverse complement strand
AGGAATACAGCTACGACGCCGCCGATCGCCTGCTCGGCTCCGAACTCACCTACGACGGCTTCGGCCGCATCACCAGCCTGCCGGGCGCCTACGCCGGCGGCAAAACGCTGACCACCAGCTACTTCTCAAACGACATGGTCGCGAGCCAGTCCCAGAACGGCATCACCAACACCTTCCAGCTCGACGCCGGATTGCGCCAGCGCCAGCGGCTGCAGGGTGGGGGAGGCCTCGAAGGCGCCGAAATCTTCCACTACGACGGTCCCTCCGATTCGCCCGCCTACACCGAACGCGGGTCCGTCTTCACTCGCAACATCGCGGAGATCGGCGGCGAACTCGCCGAGATCCAAGAAGGCTCGGAATTCAAACTCCAGCTCACCAACCTCCACGGCGATGTCGTCGCCACCGCCAGCCGCAGCCTCGTCAACGGCAAAATCCTCGCCACCTACCGCTACGACGAGTTCGGCAACCCCGTAAGCGGTAGCGCCGGGCGCTTTGGTTGGCTGGGCGGGAAGCAGAGGCGGACGGAACTGGCGTCGGGCGTGATTCAGATGGGGAAGCGGAGTTACGTGCCGGAGATGGGGCGATTCATCTCAACTGACCCGGTGCATGGTGGGTCGGCGAATGCGTATGACTACGTGAATGCTGATCCGGTGAATGGCTACGACCTAAATGGGGAATGGCCCACTCCGAAAAGTGTGCGCCGCATGTTGCGTCGCGCAGTCAGGAACGCAAACCGAAATAGGAATCTCATCCTACCGGTGATTATTTGTCACCACTGCAGCAAGGAAAGGAACGCGCTCGAAGAAGCCGAACATCTTAGTTCGGAATGGGGTAAGCCGGTTCGGCATTGGGTCCGGGACAAGGCAGAAGAACTCGCGGACACTGTGAAGGGAGCAGCTTCGTCTATTCCTTGTCGGAAGATCGGCCTCGCACTCGCCGGAACCGGAGTCGTCCTAGGGGCTGCTGGTCTGGCGACGGTGTGGATACCCGGCGTAGGAGAGACGCTCCTAATGGCGGGGGCTGGAGTTGACTTAGCCGGAGTAGGAGCTGACATGGCTCACGAGAAAGGCATGTGCTAGGTTGGAATTGGACACGCGATGGCTGGTACTTACGTTCCGATCCTTGTTGGGGCACTCCTTGGTGTGGTGATCAGCTTGGCGTATATCAAGCGCACGAAGGCGCTCTCGGACATGGATTCGCCAAGCCGGGAGGCTCCAACCGCCAGTCGTCAACAGGCCGTGAGATCTGTACTAGGAATCTACGTATTGATCGCGTGGGCCTGCCTTGCGGTTTCTTTAGCCCTCGGGGACTTTGGGTTCATTCTGACGAGCGGTGTAATCGCAATCGTTGCAACGGTAGGGGCAGGAGTTCAATGGCACCGTGGAACTAGGGGCTCGGAAACCGCCAAATAGGTACGTGGAGGCGAGAGGAAGACCCTTGAGCTAGCAGGACGGCTACCGGTGAGTGTGAGCCGCTGGCGCTTTCTCTGCCTCGCGAGGCAGGAGGCGCTTGCGACGCGCGTGGCACCGACGATTCATACAAAGGCAAGCCTTTGTATGAATCGTGAGCCGGTAGTAGCCGGACTCCCCAGGCTCAGGGGTACGGGTGGGGCGGGCCTCCGCGATTTCGGCTCGCCAGCAGCAGATCGCGTACTTCGGTGAATGGGGCTTCAGGGCGCGGCCCTTCGTCGCCGACCCGCACGGCGTCCACCTCTTCGCCGGTCACGCCGCCGACCCCGGCTTTCCCAGCGACCACGCCACGGCCGCCTTCGCGATCGCGGTGGCGATCTTCCTGCGCAAGCGAGCCTGGGGGATCTTCGCCCTCGTCGCTGCAACGGTGCTCTCGGTCGGCCGCGTCGCGCTCGGCGTCCACTACCCCAGCGACGTCCTCGCCGGAGCCGCCCTTTGGCAGCGCCGCCGCACTTGTTCTCTGGGCTCCTCCGCTCCGCATCAAGATCGACCGCGCCGACCGGATCGGTGGCCACTGGGACCGCGCCGTCGAACGCGGCGTCGGCACTCTCGCCGCTTTGCGACGGTAATGCGTCTTTAGCGACAAAGAATTTCCAGAAAAGGCACCTTTGCGTCTGTCCTGTTACAGACAAACCGTTCCGCTATGCTCATGGCAGTGATGATGACGCCGAGAGAGACCTGGAGCGACCAGCGCCTCGATGACCTCAACAAGAAGGGGATGAGGGTTTCAGGCAGGTCGACCAGGGCTTCAAGGAAGTCGACGCGCGCTTCAATCGATTCGAAACGCGAATGGACAACGACATCCGGGAACTGCGGCGGATGATGTTCCAGGGTTTCTTCGCCCTCGCAGCTATCCAGGCCACCGGGTTCGCTGCGCTCGTTGCGGCTGCAGTCTTCTAGTCGCTCTCGACCGTCCGCTCTCGTCTCTACCTTGAGCGAACGATGGCCGAGCAGACGCAGATCGAAAGTCTTGCTTCGACGGGGACTGCAGGTAGCGAGCCGGTAATCGCCGAGCCGGTCACGCGTGTCCCCCTCCGCGATCTGGAGGACGGCCAGCGGGTGCGCGGTGTCTACGCGGTGCGCGAGCGGGAGCTGCGACGCAAGCGCAACGGCGAGCCCTGGCTGCGGCTCTCGGTCGGCGACGCGACCGGCACCGCCGAGGCGGTCTGCTGGGAGGACGCAGAGACCTTTTACGCGCTTTGCTGCAGCGGCTCCCCGGTCTTCGTCAGCGGAGTTTTCGAGATCAGCGACCGCTGGGGGGCGAAGATCAAGATCAGCTCGCTGCGCGAGGCCGCGCCGCACGAGTACGCGACCGAGGACTTGGCGGCTGAGTCGGAAGTTTCGCTGGAGCTGCTCGAGCGCGACCTGCGCGAGCTGATGGAAACGGTCCAGAACCCTGATCTGCGGGGCCTGCTCGACCACTTCTTCGCCGCGGACGCGGAGACCTGGCAGCGCTTCCGCGACGCCCCGGCGGCGAAGACCTACCACCAGGCCTACCGGCACGGCCTGCTCGAGCACACGCTCTCGGTCGCCCAGGCGGTCTCCGCCGCTGCCAATTTCTTCCCCGGCATCGACCGCGACGTCGCCGTCACCGGCGCGCTGCTGCACGACATCGGCAAGTGCGTCGCCTACAACGACGACCCGCTGGCAATCGACCTCACCGATGCCGGGCGCCTGCAGGGTGAGATCCCGCTCGGCTACTACACCGTGCGCCGGGCGATCGAGGACCTACCTGGCTTCGACCCGGGCCTCGCTCAGTGCGTCCTCCACATCATCCTCAGCCACCACGGCTCGCTCGAGCACGGCTCCCCGGTCGTCCCCGCCACCCGCGAGGCCGTCCTCGTCCACATGATCGACAACCTCGGCGGTCGCCTCGGCAGCTTCGACCGCCTCGAGCGCCAGCTCCCCGCCGGCGAGTCCTGGTCGGGCTTCGACCGCGCTCTCTCCGGGTCTGCATTTTTTGCCCAGCGCGCCGCCTGAGCCCTAGGCGCCATAGAAAAGGCGCAGAGAATTTCCACAAAAGGCACTTTCGTGTCCCTTTCGTCACAGACAACTCATTACGCTATGCTCATGGCAGTGATGATGACGCCGAGAGAGACCCGGAGCGACGACCGCCTCGACGACCTCAAAGAGGGGATGAGCAAGCGGTTCGATCAGGTCGATGCGAACTTTGCTCGCGTAGATGCCGACATCCGTGAACTGCGCGGGGACGTGAAGGGCCTGCGGGGCGAGACGAACGATCTGAGGCGGGAGATGAACGAGCGCTTCGAATCGCTGAACCGGACGCTGATCGTTGCCACCGTAGGCGGCAACGCAGCGATCATCGCCACTCTGATCGGCGTCAACGCCTTCTAGCTGCGCGTCAGTACTTCGCCGTGCAGCGTTCGATCCGGTGGACGTCGTGGTGGGCGTGCTGGATGCAGTGGATCAGCTTGTCGGCGTGCCCGTGCTGCTGCGACTGGTGGAAGGAGCGGCGGATTTCGCGCTGAACCTTGTGATTGACGTCTTCGATCGTCTTGTCGACGTTGCCGAGGTTGAGTTCGGTCCCAAAGGACTTTTCGAAGGTCTTGTCGGCGCTGTCGATCGCGTTGTTGGTCGTGTCCAAGACCGGCCTGACGATGAAGAAATAGGCCGCCGCGAGGATTCCGACCGTCACCAAAAGCCGGATAATGCCCGCGCTTAGGTTGCCGAAGAGGTTTCGCAGGATGTCCATGCGCTGCCCGCAGACTATCCTGCGCACCAGTGGCGAAGGACACCGAGAAGCTGATCCGACAGCTCTCGCTGATCTCGTTCCTGATGGCTCAGGGGAGGCCGGT
>JBQCCT010000323.1:0-28965 GCA_051961955.1 Solirubrobacterales bacterium | reverse complement strand
ATCCCCCCTGCCGCTCCGAAGCAGCTCGCCCGCCAAGCGTGCCGCTGGCCTCCAGCAGGGTCGTCTCAACTCCACCTTCGGCCAACCGCGCCGCCGCTACCAACCCAGCCGGTCCGCCGCCAACAACGATCGCTTTCCGTGAAGTGTTCATGCCTCCTAGACGTCACAGCATGGCGCGTTGTGACAGCCGAGGGGCGAAGCTCACTCGGTATAGGGGACGGACCCCCCTGGGTTACTCGCCAGATCGCCTCTGGCTGCCGCAGAAGTCTCTGGTGCGAGTAACAGGACGCCGGTCGGCCGGGGGATACCCGTCCCCTCAGCAACAGAGCTTTCGCGACTCAGCCATAGCTGGGTGCGTGCGGCTTGGAGTCCGGGTGATCCTCTTCACGTTTTGCGCCGCTGGCCCAACTCCAATCTCGGACGGCTAGTAGCGATTCAGCCAGGTAGGCGAGTGAAGAGGATCACCCGGACTCCTTACCGAACAAGCTCCCAGATCAGCGGTACTTGCTGCGCTTGCGCGGCTGCGTCCGGAAGGCGTAGTCCCAGATCGGGGAGGAGACGCCGTAGCCGTAGCGGTGGTCCTGGAAGTGGTGGCGCATGTGGTGTTCGCGCAGCTGCTTGCCGAAGCTCGTCTTGGGGACGAAGTGGTGGACGTAGTAGTGCGTGTAGTCGTAGAAGAGATAGCCGCCGATGAAGCCGGCGAAGACCGGGAAGGCGGCGTCGCCGAGGAGCGCCCAGAAGCCGAGGAAGAAGAGCGCCGCCAATGGGATCGAGACCGACGGCGGCATCACCAGCCGCATCTTGTCGTTGGGATGGTCGTGGTGGACGCCGTGGATGATGAAGTGCATGCGCCGGCCAAAGGCGTTGTCGGGCTCCCAGTGGAAGACGAGCCGGTGCAGCCAGTACTCGGTCAGCGTCCAGACGCCGACGCCGGCCAGGGTCAGCAGCGCCAGCTGCCAGGCCGCGTAGCCGCGATCGGCCCCGATCCACTCCATCGCCACCACCACCGGGACGAAGATCGCGGCCGGGATCGCCGGGTGGACGCGGGAGAAGTAGTTGAGGAATTCGCTTTTGAAAAGTGGGGGAGAAGCGGAGAGCTTCTCGCTGCGGGAATGACCCTCCATCGCAGTGGATGTTAGCGCCGAGCGCCGGTGCTCCCGCAAGACGCGGGGAAGTCGTGACGAAGCTGTTTCAAAGTCGTGGCGATTTGCGGATTCCGTGCCTGCAGAGGCACGACGTCGGTGCAACTATCGGCGTCAGATGCCGCGCAAGCCAAAGCCACCGACCTGCGAGGACTGCTACTTCCGCAAGAACCTCCTCTGCGCCCTCGAGCTGAACGAGGCCTGCGCCACCTTCCGCCCCAACCGCCCCGAGGGCCTGGTCCCGCCCCGCCAGCCGGTCCTCCTCATGCGCGCCCCGCGCTGGGCATCCCGCGCCGCCTAGCCACCCAAGTCGCCCACGGCTGGCTATTTTTGTGCCGATGCCACAACGCGACGTCTACGTCGACTGGACCCGCACCAGGTATGTGACCCGCCGCAGCAGCGGCTTCTCACCCAATGTCGACGTCTACTACTGCGGCGACCCGCAGCGGGCGATCGTCAAGGTCGATCTCGCCGGGATCGAGCTGAACCAGGTCGGGATCGAGGTCAGCGGCCGCCACTTGGCGATTACCGGTGAGCGGCATGTCCAGGAGACCGAGGGCCGCGTATACCAGCAGATTGAGATCCCCTCGGGCCACTTCCGCCGCGTCGTCGAGCTGCAGGTGGAAGTCGACGCCGAACGCGCCAGCGCCACCTACGAAGAGGGCATCCTGCGGATCGAGTTGCCGCTGCGCGATCCAGGCCAGAACACCCGACTGGTGCCGATAGGGCGCAAGTGACCGATCCCGACATCTCGCAATTGATGGAGGGGGCGCCCGTCCTGGAAGTGGTTGAAGCGCCGCTCGACGCGGAAGACGGGGCCCTAGCCAACCAGCCATTACCGGAGGCGCTCCCAGTCCTGCCGCTGCGCGACACCGTCTCCTTTCCGGAGACGCTGGCGCCGCTGGCGGTCGGTCAGGAACGCTCGATCCACCTGATCAACGACGTCCTCGGCACCAACCGGATGCTGGTGATGGTCGCCGCCCGCGACCCGGAGCAGGAGGAGCCCGGCCCCGGCGACCTCTACTCCGTCGGCGTCGTCGGCGCCGTCGCCCGCATGATGAAGATCCCCGATGGCACGCTGCGCATCCTCGTCCAGGGGATGCAGCGGGTGAAGGTCGGCCCCTTCGTCGCCGAGCAGCCCTACATGGTCGCCCGGATCAGCGCGATGCCGGAGGTCAGCAAACCGAGCCCGGAGCTGGAGGCGCTCAGCCGCAACGTCCAGCGCACCTTCATGGAAATTGTCGAGCAGATCCCCTACCTGCCGGAGGAGCTGCAGATGGCGGTCGCCAACATCGAGGACCCGGCGACGCTCGGCCACCTGATCGCCGGGGCGCTGCGGATCGGCACCGAGGAGAAGCAGAAGCTGCTGGAAGAGGTCGACGTCGCCAAACGCCTGCGCCACCTCTCGCGCATCCTCGCCCGCGAGCTGGAGGTGGTCCAGCTCGGTACCCAGATCCAGACCCAGGTGCAGTCGGAGATCGACAAGAACCAGCGCGAGTTCTTCCTCCGCCAGCAGCTGAAAGCGATCCAGGACGAGCTCGGGGAAGAGGACGAGCAGCTGGCCGAAATCAACGAACTGCGCGAGAAAATCGAGGCCGCCGAACTCCCCGAGCACGCGCTCAAAGCTGCCGACCGCGAGCTCTCGCGGCTGGAGAAACTGCCGCCCGCCGCGGCCGAGCACGGCGTCATCCGTACCTACCTGGAGTGGCTGACGGAGCTCCCATGGTCTGTTGAGACCGAGGACGACCTCGACATCAAGCACGCCCGCGAGGTCCTCGACGCCGACCACTACGACCTGGAGAAGGTCAAGGACCGGATCCTCGAGTACCTGGCGGTGCGCAAGCTCAACCCCGACTCGCCCGGCCCGATCCTCTGTTTCGTCGGCCCGCCCGGCGTCGGCAAGACCAGCCTCGGCCGCTCGATCGCGAAGGCGCTGGGGCGCGAGTTCGAGCGGATCTCGGTCGGCGGCGTCCGTGACGAGGCGGAGATCCGCGGCCACCGCCGCACCTACATCGGCGCGATGCCGGGGACGATCATCCGCGCCCTGCGCGACGCCGGCTCCCGCAACCCCGTCTTCATGATCGACGAGATCGACAAGATGGGCGCCGATTTCCGCGGCGACCCGGCCTCGGCGATGCTGGAGGTGCTCGACCCGGCCCAGCACGACAGCTTCCGCGACCACTACCTCGATCTCGAGTTCGATCTCTCCGACGTCGTCTTCATCGCCACCGCCAACGTGCTCGACACGATCCCGGGGCCGCTGCTCGACAGGATGGAGACGATCGAGCTCGCCGGCTACACGCTGGAGGAGAAGCGCCACATCGCCCGCCGCTACCTGGTCCGCCGCCAGATCGAGGCGAACGGGCTGAAGCCCTCCCAGATCGAGTTCTCCGACGCGGCGCTGACGGCGATCGTCGAGGAGTACACGCGCGAGGCCGGCGTCCGCAACCTCGAGCGCCAGATCGGCACCGTCTGCCGCAAAGTCGCCCGCCAGGTCGCCGAGGGCAAGGCGAAGGGCAAGGTCCGGCTCTCGGGAAAGAAAGCGCGCGAGCTGCTGGGGCGGCGGCGCGTCTTCGCCGAGCAGCGGCGGCGGACCAAGGACCCCGGCGTCGCCACCGGTCTCGCCTGGACCCCCGCCGGCGGCGACGTCCTCTTCATCGAGGCGACGGCGATGCCCGGCTCGGGCAAGTTGACGATCACCGGCCAGTTGGGCGACGTGATGAAAGAGTCGGCGCAGGCGGCGCTCTCCTTCGTGCGCGGCCACTGTGCGGAGATCGCGCCGAAGCTGGAGGACGATTGGTTCGCTGCGCACGACATCCACATTCATGTGCCGGCCGGCGCGGTGCCCAAGGACGGTCCCTCGGCCGGGGTGGCGATGACCGTCGCCCTCGCCTCGCTGATCAGCGGCCGACCGGTCCGCAACGATGTGGCGATGACCGGCGAGGTGACGCTGACCGGGCAGGTGCTGCCGATCGGCGGCGTCAAGGAGAAGTCGCTGGCGGCGCAGCGGGCCGGGATCAAGCGGGTGATCCTGCCGGCACGCAACGAGGGCGACGTGGCGGAGATCCCCGAGCACGAGCTCGGCAGCCTCGAGTTCGCCTACGTGGACGAGGTCTCGCAGGCGCTCGACGTGGCCCTCGCCGGGGTGATGGGGGGACGCTGATCGAGGCGGCAAGCCTCCGTCGGGGCGGGTTTGGGTCAGTCACGCAGTCGCTGCGCGAGGCGGCGCGGGCACGCTCGCGCGCGTTCTGGATTCTCGCCGGCCTGACTGCGTTAGGGGCCGCACTGCGCTTCGCCACGCTCGGGGTGCAGAGCTACCACCACGACGAGATCGTTACCGCTACCCGGGTGCTGCGGGGCGACTTCTCGCAGGCGATGGACGCGGTCGGCTTCAGCGAGTCGGCGCCTCCGCTCTACTACGCAGTGGCCTGGGTCTGGACGCAGTTCACCGGCACCGGCGCCTACGGGCTGCGCTCGCTCTCGGCCCTGTGTGGGGTGCTGCTGATTCCGGTCTCCTACCTGCTCGGACGCGAGCTGCGCGGCCGCCGCGCTGGTCTGCTCGCGGCGGCGCTGGTCGCCGTCAACCCGATGCTGCTCTGGTACTCGCAGGAGGCGCGGGCCTACGCGATGCTGGCGCTCTTCTGCGCCCTCTCCTTGCTCTACTGCCTGCGAGCGCTACGCGACGGCCGCCCGCGGAACTTCACGCTCTGGGGTGTCTTCTCCGCCCTCGCCCTGGCGACCCACTACTTCGCCGTCTTCCCCCTTGCCGCCGAGATCATCCTGCTGCTGCGCCGCCGCCAGGGAGCGACCCTGCGGGGGCTCTGGATCATCGGCCTGGTCGCCGCCCTGCTGGCGCCGCTCGTCCTCCACCAGATGTCTTATGGCCACGCTGAATGGATCGGCAGGTTCAGCCTCGGTCACCGGCTCTGGGAAACGGCAACGACCTTCCTCGCTGGCGAGACCGGCGACGTCATCGGCCACCCCGAGCAGCCGAGCCTTGCCTTCGTGCCGCTGGCGCTGGTGCTGTCCGCCTTCGCCTTACTGACAGCGCGGGGGACCAGGGAGGAGCGGCGCGCCGCCGCGGTACCGCTCACGGTCGGTGCGGTGGCGGTCGGGATTCCGCTGCTGCTGGCGATCGCCTCGACCAGCAAGGACTACGTGCTGGCTCGCAATTTGCTGCCGGCGCTGGTTCCCTTCCTGCTCGTCGTCGCAGTTGCCCTCACGCTGGAGAGGGCGCGCCGAGTCGGGCTCGCGATCGCCGCAGCGCTCCTCGTCTACTCCTTCGGCTTCTGCATCTGGGCCAGCGCCTCTCCCTACCTGCAACGGCCTGACTGGAGCACTGTCGCCGATCATCTCGGCGAACCGGAAGCGCCGCGGGCGATGGTGCTCTGGGCCCTCGGCGAGGCGCCGTTGCGCTACTACCTTGCGCCTGGGGCGTTCCAGGTGAAAGGCTCCGAAGGCTACGAGTGGCTGGTGCGCGAGGTCGATTTCGTCTCCGAAGGCGACGTAGCTTCACCGCCACGAAACCTGCTTGGCCCCGGCTTCCGCGAAGTCGCCGAGGAAGACCTTGGCCGGCTCTTCGTCCGCCGCTACCGCTTCCCCGGCCCCGGCCTGGCGCCGCTGCGGCTGCGGCTGGTGCGCGACGCCAAACTGGGCTGGCGGACGAATGGCGTGCTGCTGGACGGGATAGGACCTCGCTGACCGCGGGTATGGGTTGAGAGTTATTCTGGTGTCGGTCCAGGAACCCAGTGAGGAGATGGCATGAGCAAGACGAAGGCGGCACGCGCCGGAGACATCTACGAGACTGCCCGTGAAAACCCCTACGTGCAGCGCTTAATCGAAGACGAAGAGCTGCGCGAAAGCCTTAAGGACGCCTTCGAAGCCGCGAAGGGCGCCTACGGCCGGGCGACCGGCAACGGCAAGGGTGCGGTCAAGGCCGTAACCAGCGACAAGAAGGTGCAGAAGGAACTGCGCAAGGCCGCTGAGAACCTGCAGGAGGCGAGCGAGCGGCTACGCGAGAAGAAGAAGCGCAAGGGCGGTCTCGGCCGGCTGCTTTTGATCGCCCTCGTCGGCGCGGTGATCGCGCTTGCCGTCAGCGAGGGCGCCCGCAAGGCGGTCCTCGATGCTCTCTTCGGCGCCGAAGAGGAGTTCGAGTACACCTCGACCACGAGCATCAACGGGTCCTAAGGTGGATCTAAGCTAGGGCCTGGATGGAGGCAGCGACCAAAGAGCGCGAACTAAGCGGCGACAAGGCGCAGCGGATCGTCGATGCGATGCGCGAGTCCGTCGCCAAACGTGGCGCCGCCGGCTCTACCTTCGAGCACGTCGCCCGTGAGGCGGGGGTCAGCCGCGGCCTCCTCCACTACTACTTCGGAACCAAGGAGCGGCTCCTGGTCGAGGTGGTGCGGCGCGACACCGAGCTACGGGTCGAACGGCTCGACGAGCGCTTGGAGGGAGCGAAGAGCGTCGATGACGTGCTTGGAGCGCTCGTCGCCAGCCTCACCGACATGATCGACAACGAACCCGGCTTCTTCCTCCTCCTCTACGAGCTCTTCAGCGCCGGTCGCCGCAACCCCGACATCCAGCGCGAGGTGGGCCAGCTTTTCGAGAAAACCCGCTCCCACGTTGCCGACGTGCTCAGCAGCAAGGAGGAGGAGGGCGTGCTGAAGCTGCGCTTCGCCGCCGCCGACGTCGTCTCCTACCTCTTCGCCCTCGGCGACGGCTTCGCCCTGCAGGTCCTCTCCGACCCCTCGCGCGACAGCTCCGGCGCCTTCGAAGTCGGCGCTGCCGCGGCGCGCTATCTGCTCGCCTCCGAGTAGCGCTGCACGCGTCGCCAAACCCGCGGGCTGCAAGCGCCCCTTGCGAGTGATGCCGCTCACGTAGTGATGCGGCTCACAGACCTTGTCACGCCTCGGGCGGGAGGCTCGTCTAGAGCATGACCACTTGAAAGGAGAGGGCGGCATGAGAGACGCGATGAGGGCACTGGCGGGGTTCCTGGGACGGCGGCGCCGGTTGGTCCTCGGCATCTGGGTCGCGATCGTCGTCCTCGCCTTCCCCTTCGCCTCGAAACAGACCGACCACCTCACTGGCGGCGGCTTCGACGTTCCCGGCAGCCAGTCGATGAAGGTGAGCGAAGCGCTGCAGCAAGACTTCGGCTCGCAGGCGGACGGGATCGCGGTGGTGCTGAAAGCGACGCCGGGGGCGACCGCGGCGCAGCGGGACGGGGCGGTGGCGCGGGTGCGGGCGCAGGTGGCGAAGCTCGAAGACGTGACGCTGCCGCCGGCCGCGGCCGCGCAGGCGCGCCGCCAGCTGCAGGGCACCGACGTGGTGCTGCTGCCGCTGCGCAGCGACCTCACCTCCGACGAGCTGATCGACAAGGCCGCGACCCTGCGCGAAGACCTCAGCCCGGGGGAGGCGGCGGCCGGCGTCACCCCCTACCTGGTCGGGCAGCCGACGATCTGGGCCGGGATGCAGGAAATCTCCAAGGAAGACCTGGCCAGCGCCGAGTCGAGCGGCTTCCCGATCGTCGCGCTCATCCTCCTCGTCGTCTTTGGCTCGCTGGCGGCGGCGGTGCTGCCGCTGGCGCTCGGTTTCGTCAGCGTCTTCGTCACCGGCGCCCTCATCTGCTTCATCTCGCTGCAGATGACGACCTCGGTCTTCGTCACCAACATGGCCTCGATGATCGGGATCGGGGTCGCGGTTGACTACTCCCTCTTCATCCTCGCCCGCTACCGCGAGGAGCGCGAAGCGGGGCGAGACAGGCGCGAGGCTCGGGCGCGGGCGCTCTCGACCTCCGGCCTCGCGGTCACCTTCTCCGGGCTGGCCGTGATCATCTCCCTCGCCGGGCTGTGGATGGTCGACAACCAGGCGCTGCGCTCGATGGCGCTGGGGGCGATGACGGTGGTGGCGGTCTCGATCCTGACCGCGACGACCCTGCTGCCGGCGCTGATCGCACTGCTCGGCGACCGGGTGCTGCCGGGCGGGATCGTCGGCCGGGTGGAGCGCTTCTTCCGCCGTCGCTTCTACCGGCGCCACACCGCCGAGGAGCTCGCCGCCGGTCAGAACCGCTTCTGGCGGGCCTGGACGGCGCGGGTGATGGCGCGGCCGTGGACGGCGATCATCGGCGTCACCGCGGTGCTGCTGGTGCTGGCCAGCCCGCTGCTCTCGCTGCAGACCGGGACCGAAGCGCTCGCCCAGTTCCCCAAGAGCAGCGATGTGCGGGTCGGCAGCGAAATCGCCTCGCAGCAGCTCGGCGGCGGGACGGACCCGATCCAGATCGTCGCCGAATTCGAAGGCGCGCCGGACAGGGCCGCGGTCGCGGGCTTCTCCCGCGACCTGGAAGGGACCGTCGGCGTCAGCTCGGTGGCGCCGCCCGTCTTCGCCGGCAACGCCGCGCTGATCCAGGCGACCCCGAGCGCGCCGAGCGAGTCGGACGCGGCGACGGCGCTGGTCGAGCGCCTGCGCAACACGGTCGTCCCGGCCTCCGGTCTGTCCCAGGTGGCTGAAGTCAACGTTGGCGGCGAGACCGCGCGCAGCCACGACGTCCGCGGTCAGATCGGGGGCTCGATGTGGAAGATCATTCTCTTTGTCCTCGCCCTCAGCTTCGTCGTGCTGATGGTGATGCTGCGCTCGCTGCTGCTGCCGCTGAAGGCGGTGGTGATGAACCTGCTCTCGATCGGCGCCGCCTTCGGCGTCCTCGTCGCGATTTTCCAGTGGGGTTGGCTCGACGGCTTCCTCGGCTTCGAAAGCCAAGGGGCGCTGGACACGATCAACGTGCCGCTGATCTTCGCCGTCGTCTTCGGCCTCTCGATGGACTACGAGGTGTTCTTGATGTCGCGGATCCGCGAGCGTTACATGCTGCACGGCGACAACGAACGCGCCGTCGCCGAGGGCCTCTCGACCAGCGCCCGCACGATCTCCTCGGCGGCGTTGATCATGACCGCGGTCTTCGCCGTCTTCGTCCTCACCGGCGTCCCCTCGATCAAGGAGCTCGGCCTCGGCTGCGCCGTCGCGATCGCCCTCGACGCCACCCTCGTCCGCCTCATCCTCGTCCCCGCGGCGATGAAGCTGATGGGCTCCTGGAACTGGTGGATGCCCTCCTGGCTCGACCGCCTGATCCCCGACCTGAGCTTCGAGGGCGCCGAGGCGGAGGCCGAGCCAGCTAAGGCTTAGGACCAAGCTCGTTCGGTAAGGGAGGGGGTGGGTGTTCCCTTCCTCCCTGGGTTGCTCGCCTGGGGCGGTACCAGCTGACCGCGAACGTGCGCCGGTGCGAGCAACAGGACGCCGGTCGTCAGGGAACACCCACCCCTCCTAACGACAGAGCTCCAGCAGACGATCCCGGTCGTGATCATGTTGTGGTTCCTTGCGAACCTTTAGGGTGTGAAAGGAACCACGGGATCGTCGGATTGCGTTTTCGCGCTGAGCTGGAACAGCTGTTCGTGGCTCAGCCGTACCGCGGAGCTGTGTTGCCGAGGGGACGGTATCCCCCGGCCGACCGGCGTCCTGTTACTCGCCCCACCCAGCTTTCGCGGCAGCCAGAGACGATCTGGCGAGTAACCCAGGGAGGTCGGGGGATACCGTCCCCTATACCGAGTGAGCATAGGATTGCCGGGTGACTCTGGGTGGAGGAGATGAGATTGCTTTTGCCGGAGCGGCTCGGCAGGCGGAGATGGTTCGCCAGGGTGAGATCTCGGTTACCGAGCTGGTGGGGCTCTACCTCGCTCGGATCCAGCGGCTCGACCCGCAGCTGAACACGTTTCGGGTGGTGCTCGGGGAGCGGGCGATGCTGGAAGCCGAGCAGGCTGAGGCGCGGGTTCGGGCGGGTGAGGAGCGGCCCTTGCTGGGGGTGCCGATCGCGCTCAAGGACACGGTTGATCTTGCCGGCGAGCTGACCACGTTTGGGACCGACGCGTTCCCCGAGCCGGCGGCGCGGGACGGGAAGATGGTGCGGCGGCTGCGCGACGCGGGCGCGATCGTGGTTGGCAAGACGCTGCTGCCGGAGCTGGCGATGTTCGGCTTCACCGAGTCGGCGACCTACGGCGTCACCCGCAACCCCTGGGACCCGCAGCGTACGCCAGGCGGTTCGAGCGGCGGCTCGGGCGCCGCCGTGGCGGCGGGCCTGGTCCCAGTCGCCTCCGCTTCAGATGGAGCCGGTTCGATCCGCATCCCCGCCGCCTGCTGCGGGCTCTTCGGCCTAAAACCGAGCAAGGGACGGATCTCGCTCGACCCCTTCGTCGAGCACTGGAACGGGATGTCGGTCAACGGCTGCCTCAGCCGCAACGTGATCGACACCGCCCTCTGGCTCGACGTCACCAGCGGCGGCTCCAACGATCCGGACGCGCCTCCGCCCCCCGAGCGGCCATTCGTCGAGCACGCGCAGACCGCGCCGGGGAAGCTGAGGATCGCCTTCTCCACCGCCATCCCCCGCTCGGCGATCCCGCCGACCGTGGACGAGGTGGCGAAGGGCGCCGTCGCTGAGATGGCGGAGGTGCTGCGCTCGCTCGGCCACGAGACCGCCGAGCAGGCCCCCGACTGGGGCATGATCGGCAACAACATGATTCCCCGTTACCTGCGGGGAGGGGCCGAAGATGTCGCCAGCACGCCGGAGCCGCAGCGGCTCGAACGCCGCGCCAAGGGCTTCGGCCGCCTCGGGCGGGCGATCCCCGAGCCGGTCTTCCGCAACGCGCTGAAGGCCCGCGCCGCCGACGCCGCCCGCGTCAACGCGATCTTCGACACCCACGACCTGCTGATGACCCCGGTGATGGGCGGGACGGCACCGCCAGTGCGCAAGTGGGAGGGAATGGGAGGCTTGCGGACCGTGATTGGGATGGGTCGCTTCTATCCCTACTGCATCCCCTGGAACCATCTCGGCAACCCGGCGATGTCGGTTCCGGCCGGCTTCGCTCCCGACGGGATGCCGAAGGCAGTGCAGATCATCGCCCGCCCCGGTGCCGAGGGCATCCTCCTCTCGCTGGCCGCACAGATCGAGGCCGAGCGACCTTGGGCGGACCGCCGGCCGCCGATTTCCTAGCGCCCGACGGTCCCCCGGTACTGGTGCCTATCCGTTGAAGACCTTCCGTAGGCGGGCGATGTCGCGGAGCTTGCCGCGGGGGCGGATGCGGCGCTGCAGCATCAGCTTCAGCCGGTTGGTGTCGGGTTTGCCGTTGAGGATCCAGTCGGCCCAGCTGCTCTCGATCGTCACGTTGGGGTTGGGGGCTTCGCCGGCCTCGGCCCGGGTCGAGCCGTTGTCGAGGACCAGGTGCCACGGTTCGGCGTCGGTGAAGCGCCATTGCAGGACGAAGGGGGAGCCGTTGGCCGCGGTCGGGTCGGCGACGCGGCTGATCAGGTCGAAGTAGAGGCGCTGGACCTCGGGGCTGGCCTCCGGCGCCTTGCCGCTGGGAGCGCCGACGACGCCTGCCATCAGCATTTGGACCTGGTTGGCGGCGATCTCCTCCTCGCCTTTGTCGGGATCGATGGGGAAGACGCCGGGTGGCATCTCCTCGGTCGGGAAGCCGATCGTGCGCCAGCGCTGGCGCACCAGTTTCAGGCCAAAGGCGAGGATGTCCTCGATCGAGAACCCGTAGCACTCGGTGTATTCGCGGTCGAGATCGGGGGGTGAGAAAACGCCAGGCATGTAGGGCAGCGTTTCCCGCAGCAGCTCGATCACGGCGGCGCGGTTCTCTTCCCAGCCGGGCACGCCTTCGGCCAGCAGTTCGGAGAGGACCTTGACGCCGAAGCCGATGTGGCGCTGCTCGTCGCGGGAGACGTTCGCCATCCCCTCGCTGAACCCGGGCATCGTGTCTTTCGAGGCGAAGAAGTCCTCGATGAAGTGCTGGCCGGGCTGCGCCAGGCTGCCCTCGACGATCAGGTGGTAGAGCGTGATCGCCTGCGCGTACTTCGCCAGCGAGCGGTCCCGGCGCAGTTCCTCGGCCATCCGGTCGAGGCGGTCGAAGACGCCGCGGTAGCCCCAGTTCAGCTGCGGCAGGGTGGAGGCGAGCGTCTGCTGGACCGACTCGCCGCCGACGCCGATCACCTCCTTGAAGAAGCGATGGAAGAAGATCGAGTGGCGGACCTCGTCGACCTGCTGGGTCGCCAGGAAGTAGGACTGCTCCTCGGTCGGGGCGGCGGTGACGTAGGGGGCGAGGGTGTCGGCGACCCGGTCCTCCCCGTAATAGAACATCGAGTAGATCCACATCGCCGAGCGGCGCTGGATCTCGGAAAGGGATTCCCAGCCCGCCCGGTCCTGCGACATGTCGATGTCGTAGACGCTCCAGTTGCCCTGCTCCCAGCGGTGATAGAGGTCCTCATAAGTGATGTTGTCCATCAGGCGCTGGGAAGCGACGCTCATCTCGTCTCCTTTTGGTGTCGCGTTTTGGGCACCGGGAGAGTAGCGCGATCCGGGCCAGCTACCCTGTATCGCGCCGAGAACTTCAGCTTCGTACCGCTATTTGACGAATTCGCGGACTTCTTTGTAGACCGTTTCGTCGCTGACCAGGGAGAGGTGCGACATGCACGCGGTTTTGTGGTTCGTCGCGCCGCTGAGGATCACGCTTTCGTCGGGGTTGATGAATTCGTCGCAGGGCGACCACCAGGTGCCGTAATTGACGGTGCCGGGCGTCTCGTCACCGGCGTTGAGTTCGGTGAGGAATTTGGAGCCGATCCGCATCTCTTCGCAGGCGATGCCGAAGCAGATGTTGGCTACTTCGGTCCCGTGATTGGGGCCGCCGAGCGAGACCCAGTCGTCGACTTTCGATTCCCCGCCGTCGAACTTGATGTACCAGCGGGTGTTGAGGCTGCCCATCGAGTGAGCGATGATGTCCACCTTCGAGGCGCCGGTGTTTTTCAGCAGCTGTTCGACGTGCGAAGCGACTTCTTTTTCCGCGTCGACCTTGTTCGACTGCGAGCTGCTGTAGCTGTAGGCCATCAAATAGCTTTTCGGATAGCCGTCTTTTTCGAACCGTTCGATCATCGTGCTCCAGTTCGAAGCGCTTCCGTTCCAGCCGTGGACGAAGAGGATCGGGTCGAGGGCGAGGGAGCTGGCGGGCGAGAGGGCCGCGCCGGTGATGCAGATGACGAGTGCGGCGAGGAATGCCGTCAGTCGTTTGCGGGCCATGTTGCCTCCTTATGAAGAAGGGGAGTGGGGTCCCGGGTCGTGGCCAGGACCCCACTCTGTCTATTCCCCTATTTGATGAATTCGCGGACCTGTTCGTAGACCGTGGTGTTGGTCGTCAGGGCCGTGTGCGACATGCACGCGGTTTTCGTGTTCGTCGCGCCGGTGAGGATCACGCTTTCGTCCGGGTTGATGATTTCGTCGCAAGGCGACCACCAGGTGCCGTAGTTGACGGTCCCCGGCGTCTCGTCCCCGGCGTTCAGTTCGCTGAGGAATTTGGAGCCGACCTGCATCTCTTGGCAGGAGACTTGGAAGACGCAGGCGTTCGCGGTTTCGGTGCCATGATTGGGGCCGCCCAGGGAGACCCAGTCGTCGACCTTCGATTCGCCGCCGTCGAACTTGATGTACCAGCGGGTGTTGAGGCTTCCCATCGAGTGGGAGATGATGTCCACCTTGCTGGCGCCGGTGGTTTTCAGCAGGCTTTCAACATGCGAAGCGACTTCTTTTTCCGCATCGATCTTGTTCGACTGCGAGGTGTTGTAGCTATAGGCGCTCAAATACGATTTCGGGTAGCCATCTTTTTCGAAATTTTTGATCATCGTGCTCCAGAGCGAAGCACTCTCCGACCAACCGTGGACGAAGAGGATCGGGTCCTGGGCCATCGAACTGGCAGGGGTAAATGCCGCACCCACCGCGCAAAGAGCAATTGCCGAAACGAATGCCATGAATCGGTGCTTCATGGTCTCTCCCATCTGTAGTGCGCAGGCGCCTCCCATGGCGCCCTGCTTATAAGTCGCTGAGTATATGCCAGCGTTTCGTGTAAAGGAAAGGGCGAGTCTTTAGACGGAAGCTTCTTCCCTGCTAGCTGGGGGTGACACAATCTCCCGCTTAAGGATCTTCCCGGTTGGACCCTTAGGCAGGTCATCGAGGAACCAGACGATCCGCGGGTACTTATAGGCGGCGATCCGCTCTTTGACGTATTGGCTCACCTCTTCCGCAGTCAGCTCCTCCCCCTCGTGGAGGACGATTGCGGCGCCGATCTCCTCTCCCCACTCGTCGTCGGGCACGCCGATCACCGCCGCTTCACGGACCTTCGGATGCTCGTAGAGGATTTCCTCGACCTCGCGTGGGTAGACGTTGTAGCCGCCGCGGATGATCAGATCCTTCTTGCGGTCGACAATGAAGAAGTAACCATCCTCGTCGGCTTTGGCCATGTCGCCGCTGTGGAACCAGCCGCCGCGCATCGCCTCCGCGGTCGCGTCGGGACGCTGCCAGTAGCCCTTCATCACGTTGTGACCGCGGATCACGATCTCGCCGACCTCGCCCTGCGGGACCTCGTTGTCGTCCTCGTCGACGATTTTCATCTCGACTTCTTCAAGTGGGGTACCGATCGACCCTGGCTTGCGCGGGCGGCCAGGGTGGTTACTGCTGGCGACGGGAGAGGTCTCCGAGAGCCCGTATCCCTCGAGCACTTCGCAGCCGAACGCCTCCTCGAAGCCGCGCAGCACCTCGACAGGCATCGAGGCGCCGCCGGTGATGCAGGTTCGCAGCGCCGAGGTATCGAATTGCTCGCGGTCGGGGTGATGGAGCAATGCCCCATACATAGTCGGCACGCCGTAGAAGTGCGTGACGCCGTCGCGCTGCATGATCTCCAATGCCTCGCCGGGATCGAATTTGGGCAGCAGCGTCAGGGTCGCGCCGATCCGCAGCGAGCCGTTCATGCTCACCGTCTGGCCGAAGGAGTGGAAGAGCGGCAGGGCGCCGAGGACGACGTCGCCGGCGCCGATGTCGCAGGTCGTCCGCGCCGCGATCTCGGAGTTGCGGGAGAGGTTGAAGTGGGTTAGCTCCGCGCCCTTCGGCTTGCCGGTCGTGCCCGAGGTGTAGAGGAGGACGGCGGTGTCCTCTTCGTCGGTATCGGCGAGCTCGCCGGTCGGCTCGTGGCCATCGAGCAAGTCAGCGAAGGCACCGGGCTCGACCTCGATCAGCTCGGCGCCCGAATCGGCGGCGCCGTCGCGCGCCTCGTTGGCAAAGCCGTGCCAGGCCAGCAGCAGCTTCGCACCGGAGTCCTCCAGATAGAAGGCGATCTCGCGCCGCTTCAGCAGGACGTTCATCGGCACCACGATGCCGCCGACGCGGAGGACGCCGTAGTAGGCGGTCGGGAACTCGAGCACATTGGGGAGCATCACCCCGACCCGGTCACCTCGCTGCAGGCCTTTCTCGCGCAGGAGCGTCGCCAGCCGGGCACTGCGATCATCGAGCTCGGCGTAGGTCAGCTCGTGGTCGCCTAGCCGCAGGGCGCTCCTGTCCGGCGCTCCCTTGGCGCTCTCGGTGATGATCGACGCGAGGTTCAGACCCATTTTTCTCCTCCACTGCTGAAGTTTCCCGAGCGGCAGTCTAGAGCGGACCTGTCTCCGGGACGCTTTCAGAAACTTGACGGTCCGGCTAGTATGCCGCCGATGCGAAAAGCTTCTTTGATCATTCTCGCCTTGCTTGCTGCGCTGGTCGCCGGCTGCGGTGGTGGCTCGGGCTCCTCCTCGAGCACGACTGCCTCGAAGCCGTTCCGGATTCCCTTCGGCTCCGCGCCGATCGTCAACGAAAAAGAAATCCGGGCGAAAGAAAAGAGCAACGGCCTCTACGGGCAGGAACCGAAGGTGATCATGCCTGAAGGCACGCCGCCCAACCTGATCGCGAACAGGGACATCATCGAAGGGATTGGCCATTTTGCGGGGCCTGGTAGGACGGTGACGATCCAGTACGTCGCCGTCGACTACAAGACCGGCAAGAAGCTCGGCAAGTCCTCCTGGGAACAGGGGAAGCCTCTGACCTTCACGATTGGCAAGGGCGAAGTGATTGAAGGTCTGGAACAGGGCGTGGAAGGCATGGAGGTGGCCGACCGACGGGAGATGGTGATCCCCCCTGAACTCAACACCGGCCCTCGGGTGCCGGCGGGCATCCCGCCGCACACGCGCGTGATCATCCTCGCCGACATGTTGCGGGCTCAGGGCGAAGAAGAAGAACCGGCTGAAGAAGAACCGGCTGAAGAACCGAGCCAGGAAAAGCCAGCCAAGAAGTCTGGTGGAGGCGAACTCTCCAAGGCCGAAGCCTCGAAGATCAAGAAGCCGAAGGTGACTTACCCGCAGGGCTCGCCGCCGAAGAAAATGCTTGTGAGGGACCTGAAGATCGGCAAGGGCCCGACGGCTGAAGCTGGCGACGAAGTCACCGTCCAGTACGTCGGTGTCGACTACAAGACCGGCAAGGAATTCGACTCCTCCTGGAGCCGCAACGAACCCTTCACCTTCAATCTCGGCGCCGGCGAAGTGATCCAAGGCTGGGACCAGGGCATAGAAGGGATGAAGCTGGGCGGCCGGCGCGAGCTGATCATCCCGCCCGAACTCGCTTATGGAAGTCAGTCAGTCGGGTCGATTAAGCCGAACTCCACTCTGGTGTTCGTGGTCGACCTGCTCGCGGTGAGGTAAACAGTCGCTTGCCGGCGCGCGCGGCGGCGCGCCATCATCGTTTCATGCGCGCGCCGATCGCGGAACGCCTGACCGCCCAGGGCCTCGCGGGAGAGCCGCTGCGCTCGCCCGAGGCGGTGGCCGAGCGGTTGCTGGCGGTGCAGGGGCAGGATCCGCGCGGGGCGCGGCTGGCGGTCCGCGCCCGCACCAGGGGCGTCACCGCAGCCGACTTCAACCGGGCGCTGACTGAGGAGCGCTCGCTGCTGATCACCTGGCTCAACCGCGGCACCCTGCACCTCGTGCGCAGTGAGGACTACCCGTGGCTGCACGCGTTGACGACGCCGCCGCTGATGACCTCGAGCGCCCGGCGCCTGCGGCAGGAGGGCATCGGCCCCGACGTGGGGGAGCGGGCAGTGAAGACGATCGAGCAGGCGCTTGCCAACGAGGGGCCGCTGACCCGCCGGCAGCTGCGCGAACGACTTGACCGCACCGGGGTGCCGACGCAGGGCCAAGCGCTGATCCACCTACTCTTGCTAACGACGCTGCGAGGTATCGCCGTGCGCGGGCCGATGGCCGGCAGGGAACACGCCTACGTCCTTGTCCGTGACTGGCTCGGTGAGCAGCGGCCGGTCGACCGTGAGCAGGCACTGGCCGAGCTCGCCCGCCGCTACCTGGTCGGGCACGCACCTGCCAACGACCGCGACCTCGCTCGCTGGGCGGGCCTGCCGTTGCGCGATGCTCGGGCCGGGCTGGCGGCGATCGCCGCGGAGGTGGTCGAACGCGAGGACGGCCTGATTGAGCTGGCGAAGAGCAAGGAGCCGGCGGCGATGCCGCCACCGCGCCTACTCGGCCCCTTCGACCCGCTCCTGCTCGGCTGGACCTCGCGCGAGGAAGTCGTCGGCCCGCACAAGGTGCTGGTGACGATGAACGGCGTCTTCCGTCCCTTCGCCCTGGTCGACGGCCGCGCTGTAGCGACCTGGCGCCTGACGAACGGCAGGGTGATGATTAAGCACCTGGACAAGGTCAAGAGGCGGGACGCCGCGGCGCTGGAAGCCGACGCCGAGGCGGTGCTGGCGTTCATGAACGCCGAGTCCGCGAGAAGCGTCGAATAGCGACGCTTCTCGCGGGCTCGCGTTAGAGGCGGGGCGGCAGGTCGTCGCCCTGCGCGGGCGGGGCGGCTTGACCCGGCAGCGCTTCGGCCTCCTGCTCCCAGACGTCGTTGAGCGAGACCTGCAGGTAGGCCCACATCCCGGGTGAGAGAAGCAGGTAGAGGATCAGCGCGATCCAGCCGCTGACCGGCTCCCGGCCGGCGATCTTGGAAGCGCCCTGAACGCGCTTGGTCCCGCGCCAATAGGTGACCAGCGCTGGGATGACGATGAGCCCGCCCGGGATCAGCGCCAGCAGCGAGTTGACCGGGTTCTGCCCGAGGTCGTAGCCCTTGGCTTCGCCGTAGGCCTTCAGCTCCTTGTTGATCTTGTACCACCAGACGAAGTGGTAGATCCCGAGCGTGATGATCGGCAGCAGGGCCACGGCCCAGGGGTTGCGCACCTTCACCTCGTGCTCGGTACCGCGAATCTTCATCTCGTAAGCCATGTCTCTCCCCAATCGTTTATGCGGCGTCCCGGACCTTTCGGCGCGAACGCACCCAGACCTTTCGATCTCAGCCCAGCTTAGGGCTGCGCCAAGGCGCTTCCAGGCGCTTGACGAGCCCGTCGCCGAGGCCCTCGACCGGGACGCGGGTCTGCTCCAGGGAGTCGCGGTCGCGGAGGGTGACGGTGTCGTCTTCCATGGTTTGGCCGTCGACGGTGATGCCCCAGGGCGTGCCGATCTCGTCCTGGCGGCGATAGCGCTTGCCGATCGAGCCGCCCTCGTCGAACTCGGCGGGGAGGCGGTGGCGCAAGTTTTGGAAGATCTCGCGGGCCTTCTCCGGCATGCCCTCCTTGGAGACGAGGGGGAGGACGGCGACCTTGACCGGGGCCAGGCGCGGGTGCAGGCGCAGGACGGTGCGCTGGCGGCCCTCCATTTCCTCGACCTCGTAGGAGTCGACGAGGAAGGCGAGGGTGGCGCGGTCGGCGCCGGCCGCCGGCTCGATCACGTGCGGGACGTAGCGCTCTTTCGTCTGCTGGTCGAAGTACTCGAGCTTCTCGCCGCTGAACTTGGCGTGCTGGGTGAGGTCGAAGTCGCCGCGGTTGGCGATCCCCTCCAACTCCGACCAGCCGATCGGGAAGAGGTACTCGATGTCGCTCGTCGCCGAGGAGTAGTGGGAGAGCTCGTCGGCGCCGTGGGCGCGCACGCGCAGGTGGTCGGGGCGGAGGCCGAGCTCGGTGTACCAGCGCTCGCGCTCGGCCATCCAGTGCCGGTGCCACTCTTCGGCTTCGGCCGGCGGCACGAAGTACTCCATCTCCATCTGTTCGAACTCGCGGGTGCGGAAGATGAAGTTGCCGGGGGTGATCTCGTTGCGGAAGGACTTGCCGACCTGGGCGATCCCGAACGGCGGCCTCTTGCGGGCGAAGCCGAGCACGTTCTTGAAGTTGATGAAGATCCCCTGCGCCGTCTCCGGGCGCAGGTAAACGGTCGAGCCCTCCTCGGCGACCGGGCCGACGTGGGTTTCGAACATGAGGTTGAACTGGCGGGGCTCGGAGAGCTCGCCGCCGCACTCGGGGCAGCGCAGCTCGGCGTCCGGGTCGCCGCCTTCGGCTTCGACCGCCTCGCGCAGATGGTCCTCGCGCCAGCGCTTCTTGCACTTGCCGAGACACTGGACCAGGGGGTCGGTGAAGCCGGCGAGGTGGCCCGAGGCCTCCCAGACCCGCGGGTGCTGGAGGATCGCCGAGTCGAGGGCGACGATGTCGTCGCGCTCCTGCAGCATCGCCTTCCACCACTCGGCTTTGACGTTGTTCTTGAGCAGGACGCCGTAGTGGCCGTAGTCATAGGTCGAGCCGAGGCCGCCGTAGATCTCCGAGGAGGGGAAGACGAAGCCGCGCCGTTTGCACAGCGCCACGATCTCCTCCATCGTCACCTCGGTCGGGCGGGTTCCCTGCTCGGTTGCCATGGCGGGAACGGTAGCGGCTGCGATAATCCCGGGCCGCCATGCCGATCTACGAGTACAAATGCGACAACGGCCACGTCTTCGAGGTGATCCAGAAGATGAGCGACGAGCCGCTGCGCAAATGCGAGGAGTGCGGCGCCCCGGCCGCCCGGGTGCTGACCCCGCCCGCGATCCACTTCAAGGGCTCGGGCTTCCACAACACCGACTACGGCAAGAAGCGAGGCGGCGCCAACGGTAGCTCCGAGAGCTCATCCGAGTCGAAGAGCTCGGACTCGTCGAGCTCCGGCAAAAGCGAGTCAAAGTCCGAGTCGAAGCCGGCCGCCTCGACTGCGGACTGAGCAGTCGTCCTTAGCCGTTCATTAGATGGTTGACGGCCCGCTTGCGCAGCGCCTCGGGGATTTCGATCGAGCCTCCGGGACCTTCGCCGCAGCCGCTCAGTTCCTTGACGCAGAACACTTCGGCGGTCGAGCCGCCGCCGATTGCGGCGGAGAGGACTAACTGGGGCATCGTGAAGAAGCCCATGTCGCTGACGAAGGCTTTCGGCGCCTGCCAGCCGATGATCGGGCCCTTGATGAAGTTGTAGGGGAGACGGAGGGGATCGGTGAGGCGGTCCTTGACGCCGTTGATCACTTCTTGCTGTGCCTGCTCGCGCTGGTAGTCGGTGTAAGGGAAGCTGTAGGCGCTCTTGCCGGGGCCGGGGCATTCGCTCGGCTCGCGGACGCGCGAGTAAGCCAGCGCCTTCTCACCGTCGAGGGTGTTCTCGCCCTTGTGGAGGCGCAGGGTGATGCCGCCCTGGCCGTGGCCGGCGCCGCCGGAGATGTCGGCGCAGAGCTTGTGCGGGAGGTCGACTTCGACTCCGCCGACCGCGTCGATCAGCTTTTCGAAGCCGGAGAAGTCGACAATCGCGAGGTGGTCGATCTTGATCCCGAGGAACTGTTCGATCGTCTTGATCTGCAGGGCGGCGCCACCGTAGGCGAAGGCGGCGTTGATTTTCGTCGGCGCGTTGCCGGGGATTTCGGCGAAGGTGTCGCGCGGGATCGAGAGTTTGCGGAAGGTGCCGCCGCCGGCGCGGATCAACATCAGCGTGTCGGCGCGGAATTCGCCCTGCGAGCAGGGCGGGTGCGGCTTCTCGCCCCGTTCTTGCTGTTCGAAGCACTTCTGTGAGGGCGCCCCGGGTTCTTTGCTTTCGGGCCGCCGCGCGTCAGTCCCCATCACCAGGATCGTCTGCGGGCTGGTCAGCATCCAGGGGCCTCCATGCAGGGCGTCGCCGGCTTCGCCGGAGAGCTTGAAGGACTGGATCTGGGCGGAGACGGCGAAGGCGATGAAGCTGAGCAAGATCCATCCCAGCGCCGCCAGGACGACCCATTTGAGAACCCGCCGCGGGGTGATCCGCCGCCGCTCGGGCGACGGCAGGCCGGGCTCGTCGCGCCGACGGCGGCGCCATGAAGGGAGCCTTGCACGGTCCCGCAAACCGGACAGATCCGCGCCTTTCAAGCGCGAAAACAGCCCTCGGCGGGATCTATAGATCTTGTACTCGGGCTCGTATTCGGGCGGCTCTGGCGGCCGCTGCTCGTCGTCGCTGATCATGAAAGGCTAGAAATCATGGCGATGTACTCGGTCGCGCGTATTCCAGCCCCCCGCCGCTCGTGAGCGGCAGCGAGACGATCGGCGTCGATCTCGGCGGCACGAAGATGCTCGTCGGCGTCCTCGCCGGCACCGAGGTCCGCTACGAGCAGCGCGAGAAATCGACCGGCCAGAGCGAGGACCAGCTGGTCGAGCTGTTGGTCCGCGAGATCGAAGAGGCGCGGGAAGCGCGTCCCGACGTGAGCGCCGTCGGGCTCGGCGTGCCGGCGACGATCGACCATGACGACGGCGTCGCCGTCGCCGCCGTCAACCTGCCGCTCTCCGAGTTGCCGATCCGCGACCTCGTTTCCGAGCGGGTGGGGCTGCCGGTCTTCGTCGACAACGACGCCAACGTCGCCGCCCTGGCCGAGCACCTCTACGGCGCCGCCCAGGGCAAGCCGAACGTGGTGATGCTGACGATCGGCACCGGGATCGGCGGCGGCCTCGTCCTCGGCGGCGAGCTCTACCGCGGCGCGACCGGGGCCGGGGCCGAGCTCGGCCACACTGTGATCCAGGCCGACGGCCCGCCCTGCCAGGGCAACTGCCCCAACCACGGCTGCGTCGAGGCGCTCGCCTCCGGCACGGCGCTGGGGCGGGAGGGACACGCCGCGGCCGAAGGCGCGCCCGACTCCGCCCTTGGCAAGGCGCTCGCCGCGGGCGAGACGATCGACGGCCGCGTCGTCACCGAAGCGGCGCTGGCCGGCGACGAGATCGCGATCGGGGTCTTCGAGCTGATCGGCGGCAGGCTCGGCGTCGCCTGCTCGACCTTCGCCAACATCTTCGAGCCCGACGTGATCGTCATCGGCGGCGGGGTGATCGCCGCCGGGGACCTGCTGCTGGATCCGGTCCGGCGCGAGGTGAGCCAGCGGGCCCTGACGCCGATGAACCGGACGCCGATCGTCCCCGCCAATCTCGGCAACGACGCCGGGATGATCGGCGCCGCAGCGCTGGCCCGGACCGAACTCGGGCAGGTGGCGGCCTGATGCCGGGCTGCCTGATCGTCTGCCCGACGCCGATTGGCAACATCGACGACGTTTCCGTGCGGATGCGCGAGGCGCTGGTCGGCGCCGACTTCATCGCCTGCGAGGACACCCGGAAAACGGGCGCCCTGCTTGACCGGCTGCGGATCCGGCCGGCGCCGCGGCTGGTCTCCTTCCACGAGGGCAACGAAAGCGCGCGGGCGCTGGAGCTGGCGCAGCGGATCGAGCGCGGCGACATCATCGCCCTTGTCTCCGACGCGGGGATGCCGGCGATCTCGGACCCCGGCTACAAGCTGATCCGCCGCTGCATCGAGCGCGACCTCGAGGTGACCGTGCTGCCCGGGCCTTCGGTGGTGCCGGTGGCCCTGGTCGCCTCAGGGCTGCCGACCGACAAGTGGCGCTTCGAGGGCTTCCTGCCGCGGCGGGCGGGGGAGATGGAGCGGGTCCTGCGCTCGGCCGAGACCGTCGTCGCCTTCGAGTCCCCACGCCGGGTCGGCGAGTCCCTAGCTGCGCTGGCCTCGCTGGCGCCCGACCGCCAGGCCGCCGTCTGCCGCGAGCTGACCAAGGTCCACGAGGAGGTCGCCCGCGGCACCCTCGGCGAGCTCGCCCGCCGCTTCCGCGGCGACGTCAAAGGCGAGATCGTCCTCGTCATCGCCCCCGCCGCCTCCGCCGAGCACGATAAAGACGTCGGCTTCGCCGTCGACGCCCTCCGCCACCTCGTCCAGTCCGGCGCCCGCCCCCGCGCCGCCGCCTCCGTAGTAGCCGCCCTGACGGGGACGCGGGCGAACGACCTCTACAAAGCGCTGACCGGCCGCGAGGCGCGCCGGTAAAACTCAGCGCTCGCTGAATTTGACCCCCCATAGGGGGCAATTTTCAGCGGACGCTGAATTTTCCCCGCAGCGGCGCTTTGTCTTCGGCTAGCGTGGGCGCATGAGCGCCGGTCGCTTTTACGTCACCACGCCGATTTATTACGTCAACGCGGAGCCGCACCTTGGGCACGCTTATTCGACGATGGCGGCGGATGTGCTGGCGCGGCATCACCGGCAGCGGGGGGATGACGTGTTCTTCCTCACCGGGACCGACGAGCATGGGGAGCCGATCGAGACGGCGGCGGAGAAGGCCGGGATCTCGCCGCAGGAATTGGCCGACGCTAACGCGACCAAGTTCGAAGGGCTGATGCCGACGATCGGGGCGACTAACGACTTCTTCATCCGCACCTCGGACCCGCGGCACGAGGAGAAGGTCGCCGAGATCATGCAGCGGGTCTACGACAACGGCTGGGTGAGCAAGGGTGTCTACGAAGGCTGGTACTGCCCCCGCTGCGCCGACTTCAAAACCGAGCGCGAGCTGGGGCCAGGCAACACCTGTCCGATCCACGAGATCCCGCTGCAGAAAGAACGCGAGGAGAACTGGTTCTTCCGCCTCTCCGCCTTCCAGGCGCAGTTGGAAGGTCTCTACGAGGAGCGGCCGGACTTCGTCGTCCCGGACTTCCGCCGCAACGAGGCGCTCTCCTTCATCAAGGGCGGCCTCGAAGACGTCTCGCTCTCGCGCCCCAACCTGAAGTGGGGGCTGCCGCTGCCCTGGGACCCGGGCCAGCGGATGTACGTCTGGTTCGACGCCCTCCTCAACTACGTCACCGCGCTCACCTTCGCCCGCGAGGGCGAGGACCTGGCCGGGCGCTACTGGCCCGCCGACCTGCACGTGATGGCAAAGGACATCCTCAAGTTCCACGCGGTGATCTGGCCGGCGCTCTGCTTCGCCGCCGACCTCGAGCCGCCGCGGCGGATGGTGATCCACTGCTAACTGTTGATGGGCGAGAAAAAGATGTCGAAGAGCCTCGGCAACGTGCTCGACCCCTTCGAGGTGATCGACCGCTTCGGCGCCGACGCGCTGCGCTTCTACCTCTTCCGCGAGGTCAGCTTCGGCCAGGACGGCTCGATCTCCACCGCCGGCTTCGAGGCCCGCTACGAGACCGAGCTCGCCAACGACTACGGCAACCTCGCCAGCCGGGTGCTGGCGATGGTCGACCGCTACCGCGACGGCGTGGTATCGGTGGCGCAGGTGGACGCCACCCTGGCCGAGGACTTCGAAGGCGCCGTCGATCGCTTCAGCGAGCTGCTCGACAAGGCCGAGCTGACGCAGGCGCTGGACCTTGTCTGGACCCTCGTCCGCCGCCTCAACCGTTTCGTCGAGGAGACGAAGCCGTGGGAGCTGGCCAAGGACGAGGCCGATCCCGAGCGTCTCGACGAAGTCCTCTACAACCTGGTCGAGGGCCTGCGAGTGACGACGCTGCTGCTCGTCCCCTATCTGCCGCAGACGAGCGAGACGCTGCTGGCGGCGCTGGAGGAAGATGGGCGCGGCCTCGCCGAGCTCGGCTCGCGCGAGGGCGGCCAGCAGGTCGAGCGGGTACCACCGCTCTTCCCGAAGATCGAGGCGCCCGCCTGAGGCGTGGATTCACGGCGGTGCGACTTATGGTCGCTATACGACCATAAGTCGCACTGATTTCAGGCCAACAGCTCCGGCCCGATCTGATCGGGGCGGGTCAGGCCGCATAGAGCCATCGTCAGATCGAGCTCGGCGAGGACCATCTTCAGCACCACCTCGACGCCGGCTTGGCCGTCGAGCGCCAGGCCCCAGATGTAGGGGCGGCCGAGGCAGACGGCGTCGGCGCCGAGGGCGAGCGCCTTCAGCACGTCGGCGCCGCTGCGGACGCCGCTGTCGAAGAGGATCGCCAGCTCGTCGCCGACCGCTCCGGCGATCGCCGGCAGGGCGTCGAGCGAGCCGAGCGCGCCGTCGACCTGGCGGCCGCCGTGGTTGGAGACGACGATGCCGTCGAGTCCGCGCCGCACCGTCTCGCGGGCGTCCTCGACGTGCTGGATTCCCTTGATCAGGATCGGCAGCGAGGTCATCTCGCGCAGTTGGCCGATGTCGTCCCAGTTCAGCGCCGGGTTGGCCTGGACGCCGAGGAAGTGGCCGGTCGCCATCCCCGGGTCCTCCTCGGGCGTCTGCTCCAGCCTGGCGCGGAAGACCGGGTCCTGGAAGTAGTTGCCGACGCCGCGGCCTTCGAGGAACGGCAGCCAGGCCTGCTGCAGGTCGCGCGGCTTCCAGCCGGGGATGAAGGTGTCGACGGTGAGGACGATCGCTTCGTAGCCGGCCCGCTCGGCCCGCTCGACGAAGCTGCGGGCGAGCTCGGGGTCGTTCGGCCAGTAGAGCTGGAACCAGCGCGGCGCGTCTCCGCCCGCCTCGGCAATTTCCTCCAATGAGAAATGCGAGGCGGTGCTGGCGATCATCGGCACCCCGACTGCGGCGGCGGCGCGGGCCGTGGCGAGCTCGCCCTCCTCGTGGACGCCCTGCTGGACGCCGATCGGGGCCAGCATCAGCGGCGCCGGCATCTTCGTGCCGAGCACGGTGGTCGAGAGGTCGCGCTGGGAGACGTCACGCAGCATCCGCGGCACGATCCGGCGGCGGCGGAAGGCCTCCAGGTTGGCCCGGATCGTCTCCTCGTTGCCGGCCCCGGCGCCGACGTAGTTGGCGATCCGCGGCTCCATCGCCGCCAGCGCCGCCCGCTCCAGCTCGGCGACCGCGACCGGGATCGCCGGCGCCTCGCCGCCGAGCCCGCGGGCGTAGATCTCGCGGTAGTAGTCGGCGGGGTCCGCCATCGGCCGAAGGATAGGCTGAGCCGGGAGATGATCGACTCCCACACCCATCTGTTCCTCTGCGACGGCAGCGAGGACGAGCTGGTCGCCGCGGCCGCCGAGGCCGGGGTGAGCCGGATGCTCACCGTCGGGATGGATGCGGAGACGAATGCCGCCGCGGTGGCGAGTGCGGAGCGGCACGAGGCGGTCTTCGCCGCGGTCGGGCGCCATCCCAACGAGGCGAGCGGGTTCGGCGACGACACCGCGGAGGAAATCCGCCGTCTCGGCGCGCATGAGAGGGTGCGGGCGATCGGCGAGACCGGCCTCGACTTCTACCGCGACTACGCGTTGCCGGACGAGCAGCTGCTCGCCTTCGTCGCCCAGATCGAGATCGCTCGCGAGCTCGGCCTGCCGATCGTGATCCACGCTCGCGACCGCGAGGGCGAGACCAGTGCGATCGACGAGATCTTCGACACCCTCGACACGAAGGCTGGCGACGCGGCGGTGATCCTGCACTGCTTCTCCGCCCCGCAGCGGGCCGCCGACGCGGCCGAGCGCGGCTGGTACTGCTCGTTTGCCGGCAACGCCACCTACCCGAGCGCCAAGGAGTTGCGCTTTGCCGCCGCGCAGGTGCCGGACGAGCTGCTCCTGGTCGAGACCGACGCGCCCTACCTCGCCCCGCAGCCGAGGCGCGGCAAGCGCAACCAGCCGGCCTTCGTGGTCGAGACGGCACGGGAGATCGCGGCCGAGCGCGGCGTCTCCTACGAGGAGCTGGAGCGCACCGTGGAGGCCAACGCCCGGGCGCTGTTCGGCTGGTAGTGGTGACTGTGGTCCGGCTCGGCCAGAACTTCCTCGCCGACCCCAACCTGCTGGAGGCGATCGTCCGCGACGCCGAGCTGGGGCGCGACGACGTGGTGCTGGAGGTCGGCGCCGGCGAAGGAGTGCTGAGCCAGCGGCTCGCGGCTGCCGCGGCGCAGCTGCACACGGTCGAGATCGATCGCGGCCTGGAGGGGACGCTGGCGCCGGTCGCGGCGCTGCCCAACGTCGATCTGCACTGGGGCGACGCGATGAAGCTCGACCTCGCGGCGCTGGAGCCGGCGCCGACGGCGATGGTCGCCAACCTGCCCTACTCGGTGGCGACGCCGCTGATCCTGCGCACGCTCGAGGAGCTGCCTTCCCTGCGGCGCTGGACGGTGATGGTGCAGCGGGAGATCGCCGACCGCCTCCGGGCGGGTCCGGGTAGCCGCACCTATGGCGCGCCGAGTGCGGTCGCCCAGCTCGCCTGCGAGGTGGAGATGCTGCGGGCGGTCGACCCGGCGGTGTTCAAGCCGCGGCCGCGGGTCGAGTCGGCGATCCTGCGCCTGCGGCGCACCGGCCCCGGTGCCGACGCCGCGACGCGGGAGCTGATCCGCGCCGCCTTCGCCCACCGGCGCAAGTCGCTGGCGCGCTCGCTCGAGCACGCACGGCCGGGCTCGCTGGCGCCGACGAGGGAGGCGCTGGCGGCGCTCGGCCTGCCCGAGGACGCGCGCGCCGAGTCGCTCTCGCCGCAGCAATTCGCCGCCCTCTCCGCGAAGCTGCCTGACTGAAACCTGTCTCATGCTGCTGCACGCCCCGGCCAAGCTCAACCTCTGCCTCTACCTGGGCCGCGTCCGCGAGGACGGCCTGCACGAGCTCTGCTCGCTGTTCGAGCCGCTGGCGCTGGCAGACCTGCTCACGGTGACGCCGGCGGAGCGCGACGAGGTGATCTGCCCCGGCGTCGAGGGCGAGAATCTGGCGGCGAAGGCGCTGGCGGCGCTGCGCGAGCGCGACTGGGGGCGGGAGCCGCTGCGGGTCGAGATCGAGAAGCTGGTGCCGGTTGCGGCGGGCCTCGGCGGCGGCAGCGGCGACGCCGCCGCGATCCTGCGCCTGGCGGCCGGGGGGGTGGCGGACCTGCCGGAGCTGGCGGCGCAGCTCGGCGCCGACGTGCCCTCGCAGCTGCGCCCGGCGCTGGCGCTGGTGCGGGGCGCGGGGGAGCAGATCGAGCCGCTGCCCGACCCGGTCGAGCACGCTGCGGTGCTGCTGCCGGGCGGCGGCGGTCTCAGCACTGCCGCGGTCTTCGCCGAGGCAGACCGGCTCGGACTCGGTCGCGCGCCAGCCGAGCTCGACGAACTCGCCGACCAGCTGCGCCAGGTTGCCGGTGCCGGCGCCTCGCCGCTCGACTACCCCGAGCTGCTCGTCAACGACCTCGAAGCGGCGGCGCTCTCACTGCGGCCGGACATCGGCGCGGCGCTGGACGAACTGCGCACCGCCGGTGCCCCGCTGGCGATCCTCAGCGGCTCGGGCCCGACCGCGGTCGGGCTCTTCCCCGACCTGGCGGCGGCGCGGGCCGCGGCGGAGAAGCTCGCCGCCGACGACGTCATCGTCTGCGCCGCCGGAAGCGCGAGACTGGCGCCATGAGGATGCCTGGCGAGGGCGGGGGCGAGCGCCCGATAACCCGCAAACGCATCGTCGTCGCCGCCATAGTCGCGGCAGTCGCGGTCGGCTACTACTTCCTCAGCCGCGAGCTCGGCAGTCTCGACCTGCAGAAGCTGCTCGAAGACATCTCCAACACGCTCGGCGCCTGGACCTACCTGCTGGTCGGCGTCTTCGCCTTCGCCGAGACCGGAGCCTTCGTCGGCCTCGTAGTCCCCGGCGAGACGGTGATGCTGCTCGGCGGCGCCGTCGCCGGCCAGGGCGCGATCAGCATCTACCTGCTGATCGCGGTCGCCTGGTTCGCCGCCTGGCTCGGCGACACCACCAGCTTCTTCCTCGGCCGGCGGCTGGGCCGCAACTTCGTCCTCGAGCACGGACCGCGCGTCGGGATCAGCCACGAGCGCTTCGAGAAAGTCGAGGACTACTTCGGCCGCCACGGCGGCAAGACGATCTTCATCGGGCGCTTCGTCAGCCTGGTGCGCGCCTTCGCCCCCTTCATCGCCGGCAGCTCGGGGATGCGGTAC
>JBQCCT010000322.1:0-8862 GCA_051961955.1 Solirubrobacterales bacterium | reverse complement strand
CAGCGGATGCTTGAATCGCTGCTGGCGTTGAAATCGACGATGGCGCAGGTGATCGCCCCCGCGCTTGCCCACTGCAGGTCGCGATGCCCTCTCATGGCCGCGGCCGGTCCTTGAGGTTGTAGAGGACGATCCGGCCGCTATCCCAAACCCGGCCTACCGGGATCTGGGCGAATTTGTGAACCACGATCTTCGGCCGCAGTTCCTGCCCGTACTGACCGGGCGATTCGAAGTAATAGCCGCGCAGCGTGTCGCCGGAGTTGCGACGCCGGTCGGCGACGACATAGGGCAGGTCGTTCTTGCGCAGGACCGGCAGCTGCCAGGGCGCAATTTTTTTGTTGTTGACGATGTCTTCGATGTCGGGGCCCTGACCGCCGAAGGCGATCTGGTGGCCGGGCACGAGCAACAGTCGGGCATCGGCTTCCGGGGCGGCGAAGCGGCTGCCCGACATCCGCTTCGAGGCGAATTCAGCCAGCGCCAGCGGCTCGGAGTCGATCTCGCGGCCGTGTGCCTTCACCTGCAGGGGCCGCGCCAGCTGCACGTCCCAGGGCCAGCCGGAGATCGCGCCGCCGACGAAGATCACCGCCAGGCCCGCAGTCAGCAGCAGGCGGCGGCGCTCGAGGGTCGGTCCCGAGCGGAGGAACTGAGCCGCCCCATAGATGCCGGCGAAAGCGAGGCCGATGAAGAGGAACTCACCGGCCCGGTTGCCGGTCTCCCAGGCCGCCGGCGCAAAGCGCAGCAGCAGCGCCCCGAAGAAGACGATCGCGGCGGCGCCGAGGAGCAGGACGAACGGGTCACGGCGGCGGCGGCGCCAGAGCTGGAGCAGGCCGGGGAAGGCAATCAGCGCGAGCAACAGCACCGAGAGGATCGCGACCGCCCGCGCCGGGGTCGGGGTGATGCCGACCGCTTCCGCGCTGGTGGCAGAGGCATGGAACAGCGTGCGCGGCGCCGACTCGCCGGCAGCGGTTTCGAAGACGCCCTCGATCGCTTCCCTGAAAACCGGCCAGAGGTAACCGACGGTCGAACGGGCGGCGATCAGCAGCCAGCTGAGAGCGACCGCCGTCGCCAGCAGGGCCAGCGGCCAGGGGTTCGGCCGTTTGACCTTCAGCACCCGGTAGAGGATCGCGAGGACGATGAAGATGATCGCCACCGCATAAGAGGTGACGTGGTGGGTGATCGTGATCGCGAGGATGCCGAGCACGATCGGGACCAGCCAAGCGCGTCGCCGCTCCGCTGGCGCCGCCTCGCCTTCGACGAAGGCCATCAGGACCACGACCAGCAACGGCAGCGCCAGCGACTCGTAGGAAAACTGCGCGCCCCAGAAGAGGAAGTTGGAGCTGCCGGCATAAATCGCGACGCCGAGGCCGGCCCCGCGGGCCGAGCCGCTTACTCGGGCAAAGAGGAGGAAGAGGGCGGCGATGAAGGTGAGGCGCGCGAAGCCGACGAGGATGATCCCGGCGCCATAGCTCGACATCCCGGTCAACATCATCAGCGCCGAGGTGGCGCCCTCGAGGCCGGGGTAGTTCGGGGTCACCGGCAGCGCCGGGTTGAAGTAGTAGAGGTGGTGGTGTTCGGCAATTCGTTCGGCGTTGAAGGCGTGGACGAACTCGTCGGGGAAGGTGAAGAAGATCGAGTCGTGGACGAGCTTGACCCCGTAGAGGGCAAGGCCGAGGAGCAGCACGAGACCGAGGCGCTCGCGGTAGCTGGGTGCTTTTGAGCTGAGCCGGAGGAAGATCGGCACCACGATCGCCAGGAGGCCGATCCAGAAGAGCGCCTGCGAAGGAGAGACGGTCGCCCGCGATCGCGCGTTGGCAACCGCGCAGAGCAGCAGGCCGATCGCTGCCAGCAGAATGATTACCGGCAGGGATTCGAGGGATTTAGTGATCCGCGCCGACACCGTGAAATCTTATGGTCGAACGGCGGTCGTAAACCCCGTAGCCCTGCACGGGTGCGGCCGGAGCGTCAAATAAACGCCCCGGCCAGACACTGCGGTTCTCAGGCGAGCCGCTGTTCGAGCGCTTCCAGCTGATCGCTGACCGCGGCCGGCAGCTTGTCGCCGAACTGGGCGAGGTGCTCCTTCACCTGCGGCAGCTGCTGCCTGACCAGGTCGAGGTCGACGCTGAGCAGCTCGCGCATCGCCTCGGCGGAGATCTCGAGCCCCTCGGTGTTGATCTCGCCCTCGGCCGGCAGCAGACCGACCGGCGTCTCGACCGCCTCGGCCTCGCCGTCGCAGCGGCGGAAGACCCACTCCAGCACGCGGCTGTTCTCGCCGAAGCCGGGCCAGAGGAACTTGCCGTCGGCGTCTTTGCGGAACCAGTTGACGTAGAAGACGCGCGGCAACTTCGCCCCCTCGCGCTCGCCGATCTTCAGCCAGTGGGCGAAGTAGTCGGCCATGTTGTAGCCGCAGAAGGGCAGCATCGCCATCGGGTCGAAACGCAGCTGGCCGACGGCGCCGGCCGCGGCGGCGGTCGTCTCCGAGGACATCGTCGCCCCCATGAAAACGGCGTGCTCCCAGTCGAAGGCTTCCTGGACCAGCGGCACCACGGTGGCACGACGGCCGCCGAAGAGGAAGGCGTCGATCGGCACGCCGGCGGGGTCCTCCCACTCGGGCGCGATCGAGGGACACTGGGCAGCGGGGGTGGTGAAGCGCGCGTTCGGGTGCGCGGCGGGGACGTCGGAGTCCGGCGTCCAGTCGTTGCCGTGCCAGTCGATCGCGTGCGCCGGCGGCTCGCCGGTCATCCCCTCCCACCAGATGTCGCCGTCGTCGGTTTTGGCGCAGTTGGTGAAGATCGAGTTGCGCTCGATCGTGTCCATCGCGTTCGGGTTGGTCTTGTGGCTCGTGTTCGGAGCCACGCCGAAGAAGCCGGCCTCGGGGTTGACGGCGTAGAGGCGGCCGTCCTCCTTGAACTTCATCCAGGCGATGTCGTCGCCGACCGTCTCCAGCTTCCAGCCCGGCAGGGTCGGGACCATCATCGAGAGGTTGGTCTTGCCACAGGCCGAGGGGAAGGCGCCGGTGATGTACTTGACCTGGCCCTCCGGCGAGGTCAGTTTGAGGATCAGCATGTGCTCGGCCATCCAGCCCTCGTCGCGGGCCATCGCCGAGGCGATCCGCAGCGCGAAGCACTTCTTGCCGAGCAGGGCGTTGCCGCCGTAGCCGGATCCGAAGGACCAGATTTCGCGCGTCTCGGGGTAGTGGACGATGTACTTGTTGTCGGCGTTGCAGGGCCACGGCACGTCTTCGGCGCCCTCGGCCAGCGGCATCCCGACCGAGTGCACGCAGGGGACGAACTGGCCGTCGTCGCCGAGCACTTCGAGGGCACCCTTGCCCATCCGGGTCATGATCCGCATCGAGACGGCGACGTAGGGCGAGTCGGTCAGCTGCACGCCGATTTCGGAGATCTCGGAGCCGAGCGGACCCATCGAGAAGGGGACGACGTACATCGTGCGACCCTTCATCGCGCCCTTGAAGAAGCCGCCGAGGGTCTCGCGCATCTCGGCCGGGTCGCACCAGTTGTTGGTCGGGCCGGCGTCCTCCTCCCGCTCGGAGCAGATGAAGGTGCGGTCTTCGACGCGGGCGACGTCGCCGGGGTCGGAGAGGGCGAGGTAGGAGTTGGGGCGCTTGGCGTCGGAGAGGCGCTCGAAGGTGCCGGCGTCGATCAGCAACTGGCAGAGGCGGTCGTACTCTTCGGCGGAGCCGTCGCACCAATAGACGGAATCCGGCTCGGTGAGCGCTGCGATCTCACCCACCCATTGCTTCAGCTTGGCATTGGTCGTCAACTCCGAAGGGGCAGTGGTCAGGTCGCTCATTCGCCTCTCTCTATTTCTGGGGTTTGAGGCCGATCATCGAGATGTCGGCGTCCTTGTTGCGGATTTTCAAAATGGCTTCTTCCCGTCTGCCGTCCGGAAAAATCACTTGGCAAGTGAAGGTCGCGCCTGGGTTGACAGACTGGTCCGAGGGGCACTCGACGGCTCGAATCTTCTCATGAATAGACCGTTCGAGGCTCACTTCGACGGTGTCTTGGAGCTTTTCCCGGTCGACGACGGTTCCACACCCGTAGAGGGTCAGGACGCTGACGAGCAGCGCCAAAACAAGGAAAAAGCGGGCCCGGAAGCGCCTCCTCGGCCCAGGGAAGACGGGGAACACCGACAGCAGTAAAGCAGGGCCGGTTGACGCCGAGGCGCTCAATGTGGGGGCGTCGGCAATCCTCCGCGGGAATTGAGTCGCGCCCCTGTCGGGGCAGCTCCCGATGATGCTGCCCGCATAGGGCGGGCAAGAGACAGATTGCATGTCGCCGCTTCGCGGACATTCCCGCGGAGGACCACCGGCGCCCCTCGAACGCCTCAGCTCTCCAAACGAAGGGCCCCGAGTCACCCTCCCAAAGTTGTGGTTCCTTTTGCACCAAATACGTGCGTAAGGAACCACGCAACGGCAGAGTGACCGGCAGCTTCGATCCCGTGGTTCCTTTCGCACCACATAGGTGCCTTAGGAACCACGGGATTTGGGGGTGGGGCGACGGGGGGTGGGGCGTGTTCGTTAGGGTTCCGCGCCGCGATGCGGTTCTACGAGTACGAGGCACGCAAGATCGTCGAGCTGGCGGGGATTCCCGTCACCAGGTACGGCTTCTGCACGACTGCGGACGAGGCCCGCCAGGTCGCCGAGGAAATCGGCGGGCCGGTGGTGATCAAGTCCCAGGTGCTGACCGGCGGCCGGATGAAGGCCGGCGGCGTCAAGTTCGCCGACACGCCCGAGGAGGCGGCGACGCACGCCGCGGAGATCCTCAAGCTGGAGATCAACGGCCACATGCCGCGCGGCGTCCTCGTCGACCCCAAAGCCGAGGTCAAGCAGGAGTACTACGCCGGCGTCGTCTGGGACGGCACCGCGAAGAAGCCGCTGATGCTGTTCAGCGACATGGGCGGGATCGACATCGAGGAGGTCGCCGAGACCCATCCGGAACACGTCGGCAGAGGCCACGTCTCCAACCTCCTCCCCGTCTCCGACTTCGAGGCCAAGCAGGTCGTCGCCGCCACCGGCGTCACCGGCTCGCAGCTGAACCGCGCGACCCCGGTCCTCGCCCGCCTCGCCCGCCTCTTCCGCGAGAACGACATGACCCTGGCCGAGATCAACCCGCTGGCCGAGCTGACCGACGGCAGCTTCGTCGCCCTCGACGCCCACATGGAGATGGAGAACGAGGCGGTCGGCCGGCAGAAGAGGCTGCTGCGCGAGGAGCTGGCGATCGCCGAGGACGACACCCGCGAGACCTACGAGCCCTCCGACTTCGAGCGCAACGTCGGCGCGATCGACGCCGCCGACCACCGCGGCGTCATCCAGGGCAAGGACCACGGTTTCACCGGCAACCTCGGCCTCGTGATCGGCGCCGGCGGCGGCTCGCTGACGCTGACCGACGCGGTCCGCAACCAGGGCGGCAAACCCGCCAACTACTCGGAGATCGGCGGCAACCCATCGGTCGCCAAGGCCTGCGGCCTCGCCAAGGAGGTGCTGGAAAAGGACGGTGTCGAGAAGATCGCGGTGATGATGTCGATCGTCTCCAACACCCGCGTCGACATCGTTGCCCGCGGCGTGATCAAGGCCTGCCTCGAGCTCGGCAAGGACCCGGGCGAGACGATCGCGATCTTTCGCATCCCTGGCGCCTGGGAGGAGGAGGGCTTCAAGATCCTCGACAAGTACGGCGTCGAGTACTGCGACCGCTCGGTCTCGATGTGGGAGGCCGCCGGGCGCGCCGTCGCCAAGATCCAGGGGGCGCCGGCATGAGCATCCTCCTCGGCAAAGAGACCACCTTCATCGTCCAGGGGATCACCGGCCGCGAGGCGGTCAACCTGACCAAGGAGTGCCTCGACTACGGCTCCAAGATCGTCGGCGGCGTCACCCCCGGCCGCAAGGGTCGCGAGGTCCACGGCGTGCCGGTCTTCGACACCGTCGCCCAAGCGGTCGAGCACCACGGCGGCCCGATCGACGGCTCCGTCGTCACCGTCCCCCCCGCCTTCACCAAGGATGCCGTGCTCGAGGCGATCGAGAACGGGATCAAGCTGATCGTCATCGTCACCGAGCGCATCCCGCGCGGTGACGTCGCCCAGATGGTCGAGCTCGCGAACCTGCGCGGTGCCCGCATCATCGGCCCCAACTGCCTCGGCCTGATCGTCCCCGAGGTCTGCAAGATGGGCGGCATCGGCGGCCCCGCCAAAGACGCCGCCAAGGCCTACCAGCCCGGCCGCGTCGGCGTGATGAGCCGCTCCGGCGGGATGACGACCGAGATCTCCTCCTCGCTGACCGCTGCCGGCCTCGGCGTCTCCACCGCCGTCTCGATCGGCGGCGACGCGATCATCGGGTCGACGTACGCCGAGCTGATGCCCTACTTCGAGGCCGACGAGCAGACCGAGGCGATCGTCATCTACACCGAGCCCGGCGGCCGCATGGAGGCTCAGTTGGCCGAATGGGTCAAGGACAACAACAGCCGCCTCCCGATCGTCGCCTTCATGGCCGGCAAATTCCTGGACGACGAGGAGATGAAAGGCATGAGCTTCGGCCACGCCGGCACGATCGTCGAGGGCAAGGAGGACACCGCGACCGAGAAGATCGCCCGTCTCGAAGCCGCCGGCATCCGCGTCGTCGAGCGCATCGACGAGATCCCAGACGTGGTCAAGGAGAAGATCGGAGCGACCGCCTGATGGCCGAGACCATGAACCCCGAATCAATGAACAAGATCTTCATCGACGTCGAAGTAGACGACTCGATCCGCAACGACGCCGCTCTCGCCGCCAAGCTCGAGGAAGTCTGCCCCGTCGATATCTACAAGGACGCCGGAGGCAACGTCGAGATCGTCGCTGATAACTGCGACGAGTGCGTCCTCTGCAAGCTCTGCATCGAAGCCGCCCCCGCCGGCACCGTGCACGTCAAGAAGCTCTACGACGGCACCGAGCTTTCGTAGGGCACGCCGCCTCGTTGCTAAGCCGAGCCGTTAACCCCTAGGATCGACTTGTGCTGAGCTACTCTGAGCTTCTCTCGCTTCTTTTGGAGCGAGGCGCCACCGGGGACTGCCCGTCCTGCGGACATTACGACTGGCTTGGGGCGAACGACTTCGCACTGCTTCCCTCCATGGACGATGCCGGGAACGGGCACCCGCTCGGCACTGGCTATAGGACCCTTGTCATGGCTTGTGGCAACTGCGGCTTCTTGAAAATGCACTCGATCGGCACGCTGGAGAGCATCATCGAAGCGGAAGCCGACGACCCAGAGAGCGCCGAGGCCGGCGAGTAGCGCCAACGCGGCACCCCCGAGAGCAAACACCCACTCCCGATCCAGGTTCAGCACATTCGCGATGACGCCCGCGGTCACGGCGATCGCAACCGTTGCTGGCATCAGTGCCAGTAGTCGTTTAACAGATGCTCTCATGGTCGCTCACCGTTCCAAGTAGGCAATACCTACATAAATAATGCCGAAGAGGCTTCCCAGCAAGCCAATCGCGGTAGCGAAAAGAACGAGCCGGCCTATTAGAGCGTAACTCCAGGCGTGTCTCGCGTGGGCAAGACAGAGAACCGCAAACGAAAGAGGGCCTGCCAGAGCACCCCCGATCTCCGCAGCGTTTCCGGATTCCTCAAAGAACGAGCCACTCACGGACGGGAAGCTATCGCGCCAAAGGAAGCGATTGTCTTCATCCCCGCTCCCCCAAAAGCTTGCAAGTCCAGGTCCGCGTGAGCTTCGTCACGTTACGCGCATATAAATTTATATTGGGGTAACTTCTACATCGATGGATGCATCGATTCGCACGCGGTTGTCGCGAGACGACCGGATGGAGCAGACGCTGGAGGCGGCGCACGGGTTGTTTGCCGAGCGCGGCTATGCGGCAGTGACGATGGAGGAGATCGCCGCGGCGATCGGCGTTACCAAGCCGCTGCTTTACAACTACTTCGGCAACAAGGAGCGCCTCTATATCGCTTGCATGGAGCGGGCGGGCGACTCGTTGCTGGCGACGATCGCCGAGGCGGTCGGCCAGACGGAGAATCCCGGCGACGCGCTCGGGGCCGGCGTCCGCGCTTTCTTCAGCTTCCTCGACACCGACCGGGCCGCCTGGGCGGTGCTCTTCGACGAGACCCTCCCCCACGGCGGCGAGGTCTTCGACCGGGTCGCCTCCTACCGCGGCCAGATCGCCGAGCTCGTCTCCGCCTCGCTGCTGGCGCAGATGCCGATGCGGAGCCGGGAAGCGGCGAAGGTAGAAGTCGAGGCACTCTCCACCGCCCTGCTCGGCGCCGCCGAGGCGCTCGCCCGCTGGTGGCTGCGAACCGAGGCGATCAGCGCCAAAGACGCGGCCGAGCTCCTCATCTCCACCGTCGAGCCCGGTCTCCGCGAACGCTCCACCCCAACTTCAATTTCCAATTCCCCCCAAGGAGGAAACACCCCCAAATGAACGCCCAGACCCGCAAGGTCGCCGTCGTCGGCGCCAACCGGATCCCCTTCGCGCGCTCCAACAGCACCTACTCGCACGCGAGCAACCAGGACATGCTGACCGCGGCCCTCGACGGCCTCGTCGACCGCTGCGGGCTGCAGGGCGAGCGCATCGGCGAGGTCGCCGGCGGCGCCGTGCTCAAGCACTCCCACGATCGCGACCTCGCCCGCGAGAGCGTGCTCAGCACCCGTCTCGCCCCGGAGACTCCCGCCTACGACGTCCAGCAGGCCTGCGGCACCGGGCTGGAGACGACGATCCACGTCGCCAACAAGATCGCCCTCGGGCAGATCGAATGCGGCATCGCCGGGGGCGTCGACACGACCTCCGACGCCCCGATCGCGATCAACGAGGACCTGCGGGAGGTCCTGCTCGAGCTCAACCGCACGCCCTCGACGGCGGGCCGCCT
>JBQCCT010000321.1:0-4097 GCA_051961955.1 Solirubrobacterales bacterium | reverse complement strand
ACCAGCCCCAGCCCATCCACCACAAGATGGGCCTGCGCGGGTCCGACACCGCCGAGATCGGCCTAAACGACGTCCACGTGGACGCGGACGGGATGCTGGGCGAGGTCGGCGACGGCTTCAAGATCGCGATGACCTCGCTGGACTCGGGCCGCTACAGCGTCGCCGCCGGCTGCGTGGGGATCTGCCAGGGCTGCGTCGACCACTCGGTCGCGTACTCGAAGGAGCGCGAGCAGTTCGGCCGGCCGATCGCCTCGTTCCAGCTCGTGCAGGGGATGCTCGCCGAGATGAAGGTCAAGACCGACGCGGCGCGGATGCTCACCTGGCGCGCCGGCTGGCTGAAGGACCAGGGCCAGCCGAACACGACCGAGACCTCGATCGCGAAGCTGCACGCGACCGAGTCCGCGGTCGAGTGCGCGAACCTCGCGATCCAGGTCCACGGCGGCTCCGGCTACGTCGACGACTACCCGGTCGAGCGCTACCTGCGCGACGCCCGCGTCACCACCCTCTACGAGGGGACCTCACAGATCCAGAAGCTGATCATCGGCCGCGCCGCAACCGGGGTCAACGCCATGCTCCCCCTGCAGGAGAATTGAGCTTGTCCGGGCTGGTCGAGGTCTCGGTCGACGAGTTCCACGTCGGCCTGGCGCGTCTGAACCGGCCAGAGGCGCGCAACGCGCTCTCGCCGGAGATGCGGACGGAGCTGGCCGAGGCGCTGGAGCGGCTCGACGCCGACCCCGAGGTGCGCTGCATCGTCATCGCCGGCTCAGATCAGTTCTTCGCCGCCGGCGCCGACATCCGGGCGAGGGCCGAGCGGCCGCTCGACGCGCCGCCCGACCCGAAGGGGATGGAGTTCTGGACCCGCCTGGCGGCGCTCGCGACGCCGACGATCGCCGCTGTCTCCGGCTACGCGTTCGGCGGCGGCTGCGAGCTGGCGCTGGCCTGCGACATGACCGTCTGCGACGAGAAGACCCGCTTCGGTCAGCCCGAGGTCACGCTCGGGATCATCCCCGGCGGCGGCGGCTCTCAACGACTGGCGCGAGCCGTCGGCAAGCAGCGGGCGATGGAGTACGTGCTGACCGGGCGCCGCTGGGACGCCGAGACGGCGGAGCGCTGGGGGCTCGTCAACAGGGTCGCCGGCGAGGGAGCCTGGCTGAGCGAGGCGATCGAGCTGGCACGGACCGTCGCCGCGCGGGCGCCGCTGGCAGTGCGGCTGGGCAAACGAGCGGTGCTGACGGCGGCGGAAACGAGCCTCGCCGAGGGGCTCGTGGCAGAGCGGAAGCTGTTCGACGAGACGATGGCGAGCGAGGACCGGGTCGAGGGGATGAACGCCTTCCTCGAGAAACGCGAGCCCGAGTTCAAGGGGCGATGAGCGTCTCCCGCATCGGCGTCGTCGGCGCCGGCACGATGGGGACCGGGATCGCCCAGGTGGGTGTGCTGGGCGGTCTTGAAACCGTCCTCTACGACGTAGACGTCGACGTGCTCGACGGCGCCGCGATGAGGCTCGGCGAGGCGCTGGCGAAAGGGACCTCACGCGGGCGCTGGAGCGAAGAGGAAGCCGAAGACGCGCTTGAGCTCCTGGACTTCGGGCAGGTCCCCGACCACCTGGCCGACTGCGATCTGATCATCGAGGCCGCGCCCGAGCGGCTGGAGCTGAAGCGCGAGATCTTCCGCGAGCTGGCCGAGGTCGTCGGACCAGAGCCTGTCTTCGCCACCAACACCTCTTCCCTGCGCGTCGCCGAGATCGCCGCCGGGGTGCCGAACCCCGAGCGGGTAGTCGGCATGCACTTCTTCAACCCACCCGTGCTGATGAAGCTGGTCGAGGTGGTCGCCGCCGAGCACTCCTCGGAGCGGGCGCTGGCGGCCGCAACCGAAGTCGCCGAACGGATGGAGCGCACCCCGATCCGGGCCAAAGATTCACCCGGCTTCGTCGCCAACCGCCTCGCCCGGCCGTTCGCGCTGGAGTCGCTGCGGATGCTCGGCGACGAGGTCGCCGACGTGGAGACGATCGACCGCATCGTCCGCCTCGGCGGCGGCTTCCGGATGGGCCCATTCGAGCTGATCGACCTGATCGGCCTCGACGTCAACCTCGAAATCGCCCGCTCCTTCTTCGCCCAGAGCGGCGAGCTGGAGCGTTGGCGGCCGAACCCGATCCAGGAGAAGCTGGTCGCCGAAGGCCGGCTCGGGCGCAAGAGCGGCCGCGGCTATTACGAGTACGGCACGGGCCATGAGCGCGAGCTCGACCCCGAGCTGGGGATCCTGGCGCCGACCCTCGACTCCGAGAAACTCGCTCGCGTCGACCCGGCTGCCGAGGAGGTCCTCTCCCGCCTCTTCGCTCAGATCGCCAACGAGGCCGCCTTCGCCCGGGAAGAGGACGTTGCCTCACCGGAGGACATGGACACCGCGACGGTGCTCGGGCTCAACTGGCCGAAGGGGGCGATCGGGATCAGCAAGCTGATCGGCCCGCGGCGGGCACTGGAGGTGCTCGAAGAGCTGAAGGTGAGAAGGGGCGAGGCCTACCACCCTGCCCCGCTTCTGCGTGCCGAAGCCGAACAGGTTGCGGGCTGACCCCAGAGCCGTCTCAGCCGCATCGCCGGTCTCTTCGAGCTGGCGCCAGGCTTCTACCAGTTGCGCGGCTTCGACCTCTCGAACATGCACGTGGTCGAGGGCGAGCGGGGAATCACGAGTTGCTGAGCATGCTCGAAGAGCCCGACCCAGCTTTCCGATCGTTATGCCGTAGTGCCCTCAGCCGGAGCTGAGCCGCATCATCAACTCGTCGACGTAACACCAGCTCCAGTCCTCGCCCGGCTCGACGGAGCGGATGATCGGGTGTCCGGTCTCCTTGTGATGGGCGGTGGCGTGTTTGCCAATCGAGTTATCGCAGCAGCCGACATGGCCGCAGGTCTGGCACATTCGCAGGTGGACCCACTGCATCCCGGCGGCCAGGCACTCCTCGCAGCCTACGACCTGGCCCTCTGGTTCGAGGTAGTTAACAGCGTCGATATGGGTGCATTCGTGAGCCGTATTCCGACCATACCGCGATCGGCGGCTTCTTAATCCCGCCTACGCCCCCGGCGCCAGCTCCGCCGGCTCGCCGCCGGGGAACCAGTGGGCCTCGACCGGGGGAGCGCTGTCGCGCAGGTAGCGCTCGGCGTCCAACGCGCCCATGCAGCCGGTGCCGGCGGCGGTGACCGCCTGACGGTAGGTGTGGTCGACCACGTCGCCGACGGCGAAAACGCCGCCGAGGTTGGTCCGGGTCGAGCCAGCCTCGGTGACGATGTAGCCGTCCTCGTCGGTCTCGACCTGGTCCTGGACGATCTCCGATTTCGGCACGTGGCCGATCGCAACGAAGGCTCCGTTGGTCTCGATCTCATCCAAGGCGCCGGTCTCGGCGTTGCGCAGGCGAACCCGCTCCAGTTTCCCGTCCTCTCCGGCGACGAACTCCTCCGCGACGAAGGGCGTCTTGAGGTTGATGTTGTCCTTCTCGCGCGCCCGCTCGAACATGATCTTCGATGCGCGGAACTCGTCGCGGCGGTTGACGATCGTCAGCTCGCTGGCGAACTTGGAGATGAAGATCGAGTCCTCCATCGCCGAGTCGCCGCCGCCGATCACGATCACCTTCTGGTTTTTGAAGAAGGCCCCGTCGCAGACCCCGCAGGTGGAGACGCCGCGGCCGCCGAGCTCCATCTCGCCGGAGACGCCGAGTCGTTTCGGCTCCGCTCCCATCGCCAGGATCACCGTTTTCGCTCGATGCTCCTCGTCGCCGAGGAAGACCTTTTGCACACCGCCGTCGGAGAGCTCGACCCGATCGACGTCGTCGGTGACGAAGCGGGTCCCGAAGCGCTCAGCCTGCTCGCGGAACTTGCCCATCATCTCCGGGCCCATGATCCCCTCGGGGAAGCCCGGATAATTCTCGACGTCGGTCGTGTTCTGCAGCTGGCCGCCCCACTGGAAGCCCTCGAAGACGAGCGGCTCCAGGTTGGCCCGCGCGGTGTAGAGCGCGGCGGTGTACCCGGCGGGGCCGCTCCCGATGATGATCACGTCGTTGATGTCAGCCATTGCTATACAAAGTGTAGTGGGTCGTTCAACGGGTCAGGAGG
>JBQCCT010000320.1:0-9261 GCA_051961955.1 Solirubrobacterales bacterium | reverse complement strand
TGCCGCCGACGCCGAGATCGCCGCCGACGCCCGTCTCGACGCGCGTGTCATCGTCTCCTCCGGGTGCCGGATCGGTGCCGGCGCGGAGGTCGGCGAGTCCGTCCTGCTCGATGGCTGCACGGTCGGCGAGGGCGCCCGGGTGAAGGGCTCGATCCTCGCCCCCGGCGCTGAGGTGGCGCCCGGCGCACAGCTCCGGGGCGCCGTCGTCGGCCGAAATGAAAGAGTGCCCGCCTGATGGCGATGATCGACGACGTCCTCGGCCTGCCCGACCAGCTCCGCGACGCGCTCTGGCGGATCGAAAGCGCCCGCCTGGAGCCGGCGGACGCGGCGGGGCTGATGGTCTGCGGGATGGGGGGCTCGGCGATCGGCGGCGATCTCGCCGCCGCCGCTCTCGGCGACCGCCTCACCAGGCCGCTGCTCTCGATCCGCGGCTACGGGCTGCCGAGCTGGGCGACGCCGGAGTGGACGGTGCTTTGCTCCAGCTACTCAGGCAACACCGAGGAGACGCTCGCCTGCTTCGAGGCGGCCGAGGCGCTGGGGGCGCGGCGGATAGTCGTCAGCACCGGCGGCTCGCTGGTCGAGCAGGCTCGCGAGGCGGGGGTGCCGGTGGTCGCGCCGCCGGGGATCTATCAGCCGCGGGTCGCCGTCGCCTACATGTTCGTCGCCGCGGCCGAGGTGGCGGCGCTGGCGGGCGTGGCACCATCGATTCGCAGCGAGATTGATGTAGCCGCTGCCTTCCTGGAACGCGAGGCGCTGACGATCAAAGCCAAGGCGGCCGAGATCGCCGCCCAACTGGACGGCTCCCCGACTGTGATCTACGGCGCCGATCTCACGGCCCCGGTCGCTCGGCGGTGGAAGACCCAGGTCAACGAGAACGTCAAGCTGCCGGCGTTCTACGCCGAGCTGCCGGAGGCGGACCACAACGAGATCTGCGGTTGGGGCGAGGGAGCCGGAGGCATGGCTGCCGTGTTCCTCGAAGACTGCGATCAGCACCCGCGGGAGCGCCGCCGCATCGCGCTCACCGCCGAGGTGGTCGCCGCCAGCGGCGCCCCCATGGTGCGGGTCGAGACGATTGGCGAGACGCGGGTCGAACGCCTGCTCTGGGCGACGCTGCTCGGCGACCTCGTCTCACTGGAGTTGGCCAACCTGCGCGGGGTCGATCCCGAGAGCATCGAGGCGATCGACAAGCTGAAGGAGGGCCTCACCTCATGAGGGCGATGGTGCTGGCGGCTGGGCTGGGGACGCGGCTGCGGCCGATCACCTACGAGATCCCGAAGCCGATGGTGCCGGTGCTGAACAAGCCGGTGATGGAGCACATCCTGCGCCTGCTCGCCCGCCACGGCTTCAGCGAGACGATCGCCAACCTGCACTGGTTCCCGGAACTGATCGAGGGCTACTTCGGCGACGGCTCTGCCTATGGCGTCTCGCTCACCTACAGCCGCGAGGAGGCGCTGCTGGGGACCTCGGGCGGGGTGCGCAACGCGGCCGGCTTTCTCGGCGACTCCTTCCTCGTCATCTCCGGCGACGCGCTGACCGACATCGACCTGGCGGCGATGCGCGAGTTCCACGAATCGCACGACGGGATCGCGACCCTGGCGACCAAGCGGGTCGACGACACCAGCCAGTTCGGGGTGGCGATCACCGGCTCCGACGGCCGCATCCAGGGCTTCCAGGAGAAGCCGGACCCGGCCGAAGCGCTCTCCGACCTCGCCAACTGCGGCATCTACATGTTCCGCAAGGAGATCTTCGACTTCTTCCCCGAGCCCGGCACCAGCAAGGCGGCGAGCGAGGGCGATCCGCCCGGCTTCGCCGACTGGGCGATGGACGTCTTCCCGCGCCTGCTGGAGAGTGATGCCCCCTTCTACTCGCACGAGATCGAGGCCTACTGGAACGACATCGGCAACCTCGAGGAGCTGCGCACCGGCAACGTCGACGCTCTCACCGGCGCCGTCCAGGTCGAGCGCGAGGGCGAGCTGGTCGACGGCTACCGCAGCGGCAAGCGGATGGAGGGCGAGCCCGACCTGGTCGGCCCCGTCCTCCTCGGCCCCGGCTGCGAGATCGGCGACGACGTCCGCATCGACGGCCCCGCCGTGATCGGCGACAACGTCACCGTCGGCTACGGCTCCCGCCTCAAGGAAGTAATCGCGCTCCCCAATGCCCAGATCCCAGCCCGCTCAGTCCTAATCAACGCCATCCTCGGCGCTCGCGGCTGACGGCTGAGGACAAAGCGCCGCGGTACAGGGGACCGGTCGCTCCCCGGTCGAATTTGTCGCGGCCCTATCGGGCCAGCTCCCTGAGACAGAGCTGTTGCGGTCTCGGTGAGCTGAACAGCTGTTTGAACCCTGGGCCGTCTTGGGATTGCGGGTTGCTAGAAGGCCGGGCGATCCTCTTCACGTTTTGCGCCGCTGGCCCAATCCCAATCTCGGACGGGCCGGTGACGATTCAGCCAGGTAGGCGAGTGAAGAGGATCGCCCGGCCTCCTTACCGAAATGCGTATGTCTCGACAGAACTGGCACAGAGAATTTTGTTTGTGCGCGCCACACGTGCGTCGCGGCCGGTCAGGGTGCGGGCATGGAGCTCGTGCCCACTTTTGCCGCCGCCCTGGTGCCGCCGGTGTGCGCCGCCTGCGGGCGCGCTTGCCGGCCGGAGGCGATCGTTTGCACCCGCTGCGTGCGGCGGCTGGCCGACGCCGATCCGCTGCTGGGGAACGGGCCCGCGGGACTCGATCGGGCTTGGTCATCGGCGCCTTATGAGGGGGCGGCGCGGAACCTGGTCGCGGCGCTGAAGTTCCGGCGGCTTCTGCCGGTTGCCGACCTGATGGCAGAGCGGATCGAATGGTTGGCGCCCGCCCACATGTTGAGCGGAACGATCGTGCCGGTGCCGCCGGCCCCGCCCCGGCTGCGGCGGCGCGGCTTCGATCCGGCCGGGGAGCTGGCGGCGGCGCTGGGGGCGCGGCTGGAAGCGCCGCTGGCCCCCTGCCTCGAGCGCCGCGGCGGCGGCAGACAGGTAGGCCGGCGACGGGCGGAGCGGATCGGGCACCCGCCGCGGATCCACGCCTGCGGGACGGTGCCGCGCAGCGTCCTCCTCGTCGACGACGTGCTCACCACCGGGGCGACCCTCACGGCCTGCGCTAGAGCCTTGCGAGCCGCGGGGTCATCCCGGGTGGTGGCGGTGACCTTTGCCCGGCGCCTTTAGTTGGCGCTCCGCGGCCCTACGGCCGTGCCTCGGCCGGGCGGCCACGCATTTCGCCGACAATCCGCCGCGTCGCGCGACGCTTGCGGCGAAGATCCCGATGCTTCTTCACCTGCCGGAACATGTCCTCGGCAAGCTCATGCACTGAATGAGTCATCTCGGGCGAGCACTCCCGTGCTCGTAGCGTCACCCCCTTCAAGTAGAAGGTGGCCTCGGCCACCTGGCTGTCCGCAATCGAGGGGTTGCGCTCCTCCGAGAGCACCACCTCGAGCGTCGCGAGCGGCGAGACCTGCCGTCCCAGCCGCTGGAAGCGTTTCCGCACCATCTCACGCAGGTCGTCCGTCATCTCAACGTTCCGGCCCCGAATCTCAATCCGCATGAGTGCCTCCTTGTGGGTTCCGCCCCGATCGTACGCTCCCCTCTACCCAGAAACAAGGGCAGTCATCACCTGAGAGAACAAGGGCCGATCTACCTGAGAGAACAAAAGGTCGATCGGCTTCCCGGGCAGCCGTGGCGAGCCGCGAAGGATGCCGGTGTTCCCTTGCCGGAGGCTTTGGGTCAAGTTTCTTGAGCGGCTCGAACCCTCAGCGACATACGGTCTCCGGCGAGGGAACACCGGCATCCTTCTCCACACCGCTACTCTTGACCGGATGCCAGCGATGGACCTTGTAACGAAGGCGCTGCGCGCGGGAGAGGGGCGGAAGTTCAAGGCCTACCAGAAGCGCGCGGAGGCGATCAACCGCTATGAGCCGGAGATGGAAGCCCTCTCCGACGAGGAGATCCGCGAGGAGGCGGATTCCCTGCGCGAGCGTGCGCGCAACGGTACGTCCCTCGACGACCTGCTGCCGGAGGCCTTCGCGCTGACCCGCGAGGCCGCGAAGCGGACGATCGGCCAGCGCCACTACGACGTTCAGCTGATCGGCGGCATGGTCCTCCACGACGGCGGCATCGCCGAGATGAAGACCGGCGAGGGAAAGACCCTGACCGCGACCCTGGCCGTCTTCCTCAACACGCTGGCCGGCGACAGCGTCCATGTCGTCACCGTCAACGACTACCTTGCCCGCCGCGACGCGGAATGGATGAAGCCGATTTACGACGCGCTCGGGGTCACCGTCGACGCGGTTCAGGATTTCGACGACCACGACGCCCGCCAGCGCAAATACTCGCTCGACGTCACCTACGGAACCAACTCCGAGTTCGGGTTCGACTACCGGCGCGACAACATGGCCAACGCGCTCGAGCACTGCGTCCAGCGCGACCACAACTTCGCGATCGTCGACGAGGTCGACAACATCCTGATCGACGAGGCGCGGACGCCGCTGATCATCTCCGGCGCCCCCGAACAGGCGGCCCAGACCTACTACACGTTCGCCCGCCTCGCCAAACAGTTGGTCGGAGTGCCGGCGAAAGAGAAACTGAAGTCGCTGGGCGAAAACAAGGACACCTCCGACGTCGACTACGACTACGAGTACGACGAGAAGCACAAGACCGTCGCCCCGACCGAGCGCGGGGTCAAGAACACCGAGGAATACATCGGCGTCGACAACCTCTACCTCGGCGAGCACGGCAGCCTCGTCAACCATCTCGTGCAGGCACTGAAGGCCGAGTCCCTCTACAAAAAGGACATCGACTACGCGGTGATCGACGGTGAAGTGATGATCATCGACGAGTTCACCGGCCGCATCCTCGAGGGCCGGCGCTGGTCGGAGGGCCTGCACCAGGCGGTCGAGGCGAAGGAGGGCGTGGCGATCCGCGAGGAGAACCAGACCCTGGCGACGATCACCCTGCAGAACTACTTCCGCCTCTACGACAAGCTCTCCGGCATGACCGGCACCGCCCTCACCGAGGCAACCGAGTTCATGAAGATCTACGAGATGCCGGTGGTGGAGATCCCCACCAACCGACCGATGGAGCGGCTCGATCAGAACGACCAGATCTTCAAGACCAAAGACGGCAAGTGGCAGGCCGTGCTCGACGAAATCGTCAGCCGCCACGAGAAGGGTCAGCCGGTGCTGGTTGGAACCGTCTCGGTCGAGGTCTCGGAGATGATCTCCGAGGCGCTGAAACGGCAAGGGATCAAGCATGCGGTCCTCAACGCCAAGCCCGAGCACGCCGAACGAGAGGGCGAGCTGATCGCCCAGGCCGGCCGCAAAGGCGCAGTGATGATCGCCACCAACATGGCCGGCCGCGGCGTTGACATCAAGCTTGGTGGCGACCCCGAGCACCTGGCGATCGCGGAGCTGAAAAAGCAGGGAATCACTCCCGACAGCGAGGACTATGAGGAGGCGCTGGCGGCGAAGACGGCTGAGCTGACGCCGCAATGCAAGGCCGAGGCGGAGGAAGTGCGCGAGCTCGGCGGCCTCTTCATCTGCGGCACCGAGCGCCACGAGTCGCGCCGCATCGACAACCAGCTTCGCGGCCGCTCTGGCCGCCAGGGAGACCCCGGCGAGTCCCGCTTCTTCCTCTCCGCCGAAGACGACGTGATCCGCCTCTTCGCCGGCGATCGCATCTACAAAATCCTCGACAAACTCGGACCGATGGGCGAGGAAGGCGAGGAAGTGCCGCTGGAAGCGAAAATGCTGACGAAAACCGTTGAGAACGCCCAGAAGAAGGTCGAGGAACAGAACTTCCTGATCCGCAAACGGGTGCTCGAGTACGACGACGTCATGAATGAGCAGCGGCGGGTGATCTACCGCTATCGCCGCGAGATCCTCGAGGGGCGCGACATCTCCGAAAATGCCCGCGACGAAATCGAGGGTGTAATCGAGCGGTTCGTCGACGAGTACACCGCCGGCGACATCCTCGAGGACTGGGATCTGGAGGAGCTGGAGACGCAGCTGCGCCAGATCTGGCCGGTCGGCATTGAGATTGCCAGCTTGGCGCCGGAGACGGTCGACCGCGAGCAGCTGAAGGAAGCCCTCGATGACGATGCGATGAACGCTTACGACGAGCGCGAAGGGCAGCTCGGGTCGGAACTGATGCGTTACCTAGAGCGCTCGATCCTGCTGCAAGTGATCGACAACCGCTGGCGCGAACACCTCTTTGACATGGACTATCTGCGCGAAGGTATTCACCTGCGCAGCTTCGCCCAGATCGATCCGCTCGTCGCCTACAAAAACGAAGGCTTCGCCATGTTCGAAGAGTTGCTGCACGCGATTTGGGACGAGTTCAGCAAGCTCGTCTTCCGGGCCGAGATTGAAGTCCAGCCGGAGCAGATGGGCGCGGTTGCCGCCAACGGCGAGCCGCAGGCAGCGGCGCTCGCCTACTCGGGCGGGACGGCAGACGGCCAGCCCTCGGCTTTGCAGGAAGTCGTCGCCACCAGCGGCGCGACCGCATCCGACGTCGCCGCCGCGTCGGCGGCCGGTCCCGGCAATGGCGGCTCCGAGGTGGTCGAGACTGTGGTCAAAGACGAGCACGACAAAATCGGCCGCAACGACCCCTGCTGGTGCGGCAGCGGCAAAAAGTACAAGAAGTGCCATGGGGCCTAGACCCCTCCTGCTGATCCTTTGAGCCACGATCCCGTCCGCGAGTTCATTCGGGCTTTTAACGAGCGAGATCTGGACGCGTTCGTCGCCGTGCTCGACCCGGAGGTGGAGCTGCACGCGAGCCGGGGGCTGCGCAAGGGGCGCGAGGCGGCGCGGGTCTGGGCGACGCGCGAGCCGGGCGGAGTGCAGCAGACGATTGAGCTCGAGCAGCTATACGAGGAAGGTCTGGAGGGCGGTGGCGGCAAGGCGGTGGCGCTGATCCGGCGGGTCTGGCGCTGGGACGAGGACGACTCGTTCGCTGGGATTGACGAGATGGCCTGGGCTTTCGAGCTGCGCGAGCGCAAGGTCCTGAGCTGGCGGCCCTATGACGAGCGGGCGGAGGCGCTGCGCGTTTGTGGCTTCAGTCACCCCCTTGGCGAGTCCGCCTGAACAGCTTAGGATTGACCCTATGAGCTCGGTCGCCCCCGACAACGCCGAGGCGACGGAGGCCTGGAGCGGCCCACTCTTCGATCTCTTCGTCAAGTACCGCGATCTGGCCACGGCGGGGCTCGGCGCGCACGGCGAGGCCGCGATGCAGGCCAACCCGCCGCAAGCCGGCGACCGCGTCCTCGACCTCGGCTGTGGCTTCGGCGACACCACCCAGCAACTGGCGCAGCTGGTCGGGGAGGAGGGCTCGGCGCTCGGCGTCGACGTCTCCGAGCCGTTCATCGATGCGGCGCGCAAAGAGGCCGAGGAGGCCGCGGCCGCCAACGTCGAGTTCGCCGTCGCCGACGTGCAGACCCTGGAGCTGCCGCGGGAATTCGACTACGCATTCTCGCGAATGGGGATCATGTTCTTCGCCAACCCGGTGGCGGCCCTGCGCAATGTCAGCAGGGCGCTGGTTCCCGGTGGCCGCTTCTGCGCTGTCGTCTGGCGTCGCAAGCTCGACAACGAGTGGGTCCACCGCGCCGAGCTCGTCGTCGACGACTACCTCGACCATCCCGAGGAGACCGAGGAACCGACCTGCGGTCCCGGCCCCTTCTCGATGGCCAACGCCGACACCATCACCGAGCAGCTGAAGATCGCCGGTTTCGAGGAGATCGCCTTGCGCCGCTCCGACCTGCCGCTGAAGATCGGCAACGACCTCGAGCACGCGGTCGAGTTCAATATGGCGCTGGGGCCGGCCGGCGAGGTACTCCGCCTCTGGGGCGACCGGGTCGACGAGATCCGCCCCGAGATCGCCGATCGTCTACGCAAAACGCTCGCTGACCTAGAGACCCCCGACGGCGTCTTCGCCCCTGCCTCCACCTGGATCATCACTGCTCGGGTGCCGCAGGACTGAGCGCTGCGGTACAGGGGAGCGGTACACCTCCTCCGGAATTGACCTCCCCTCCGCTTCGCTACGGGGAGAACCTGCTGCGCGCTTCGCGCCCAAAGCACCAGATTGCATATCGCCGAACATTCCTCCGGAGGAGTACCGCTCCCCTCCACCACAGAGCTCCGGCAGACGCTCAGGGTTCGGCAGCCTCGCGGAAAGCTTCGCTCTGGCTCGGCCGTCCCTGGGTGCGTGTGGCTGGAGCCCGGGGGATCCTCTTCACGTTTTGCGCCGCTGGCCCAACTTCCATCTCGGACGGCCGGCGACGATCCAGCCAGGTAGGCGAGTGAAGAGGATCACCCGGACTCCTTACCGAATAACCTCTGCCAATGGCCGAGACTCAGAGCGAACCTGTCGCGCCGCGCTTGGCTGCCGTCCGGGAGCAGTTGTCCCTGCTCGCGGACTACCTTTGACCCCGCTGGGCTAGGGAAGGAAGCCGCTGCACTCGAGGAGGAGATGGGGCGGCCCGGGTTCTGGGACGACCAGGAGACCGCCGCGAAGACATCGGCCGCTCACGCGCGGGCGCAGAAGCGGCTGGAGATGTTTCGCGGCCTGGAGGGCGACGTCGCCGACCTCGGCGATCTGGCGGAGATGGCGGTCGAAGACGAGGAGATGGCGGCGGAGCTCGATTCGCAGCTGCGCTCGGTCGAGCAGCGGCTGGCAGAGCTGGAGGAGGCGCGGCTGTTCAGCGGCGAGTACGACGCCGGCGACGCGGTCGTCAGCGTCCACGCCGGCGCCGGCGGCACCGACTCCCAGGACTGGGCCGAGATCCTGCTGCGGATGTACCTGCGCTGGGCTGAGCGGCGTGGCTTCGGGGTGGAGATGGTCGAGGCCTCGGCGGGGGAGGAGGCCGGGCTCAAGTCCGCCACCTTCATCGCCCGCGGCGAGAACGCCTACGGCCTGTTCGCCGCCGAGCGCGGCGTCCATCGCCTGGTCCGGATCTCTCCCTTCGACTCCTCCGCCCGCCGCCACACCAGCTTCGCCCAGGTCGAAGTCGGCCCGGTCGTTGACGAAAGCGTCGACGTCGAGATCGACGAGGGGGACCTGCGGATCGATACCTACCGCGCATCCGGCGCCGGCGGCCAGCACGTCAACAAGACCGACTCGGCGGTGCGGATCACCCACCTCCCGACCGGCGTCGTCGTCCAGTGCCAGAACGAGCGCTCGCAGATGCAGAACCGGGCGGTGGCGATGCAGCTGCTGCGCTCGCGGCTGATCGAGCTGGAGGAG
>JBQCCT010000319.1:0-2569 GCA_051961955.1 Solirubrobacterales bacterium | reverse complement strand
GCTCTGGTCGGCGCTGGGGGGCGGGATCTCGGCTCTCGGGCCTCTCGTCTCCGGGGCGCTGCTCGAGCAGTTCGACTGGGACTCGGTCTTCTTCGTCACCCTGCCGCTGGCGGCGCTGGCGCTGTTCATGGCCCTGCGCTTCGTCCCCGCCCACGTCAACGAGACGACCAGCCCGGTCGACCATCCCGGCGGGCTGCTCTCGATCGCGATGGTGGCGACGCTGGTGATGGGGATCAGCATCGCCCCCGCTCCCGGCAAGCTGACTCTGGCGATCGGGCTGATCGCGATCGCGATCGCTACCGCCGCCGCCTTCTTCCTGCGGCAGCGCCGCGCCCCCGAACCGCTCTACGACCTCGCGGTGGCGGGGCGGCGAACCTTCTGGATCGCCGCCTGCGCCGGGATCATCGTCTTCGGCTCGCTGATGGCGGCGATGTTCGTCGGCCAGCAGTTCCTCCAGAACGTGCTCGGCTACTCGACCCTGGGCGCCGGCGCGGCGATCCTGCCGGGGGCGGTCGCGATGGTGCTGGTGGCGCCGCACTCGGCGAAGCTGGTCGAGGAGCGGGGCGCCCGCTTCACCCTGCTGCTCGGCTACGCCTTCTGCCTGCTCGGCTTCGCGGCGATGCTCGTGCTCTGGGAAGAAGGCATCCCCTACTGGGAGGTGGCGTTGGGCTACGCGCTGATCGGGGTCGGGGTCGGCTTAGCCGGGACCCCCGCCTCGCACTCGCTGACCGGGTCGGTGCCGGTGCGCCGGGCCGGGATGGCGTCGGCCACCGCCGACCTCCAGCGCGACCTCGGCGGCGCCGTGATGCAGTCGATCCTCGGCGCCCTGCTCACCGCCGGCTACGCCTCGGCCGCGAGCGCGGCGATCGCCGGCTCCTCCCACCAAGTCACCCAGAACGTCGAAAACGAACTCACCCGCTCCTTCTCCAGCGCCGCCACCACCGCCGAGCGCTACCCCGAATACGCCCACCAGATCGTCGCCGGCGCCAAGCAGTCCTTCCTCCACGGCGGCGACTGGGCCTACACCGCCGGCATCATCGCCGTCGTCCTCGGCGCCACCCTCGTCTTCCTCCTCTTCCCGAAGCGAGACGAGGAGCGCCGCCTGCTCGAGCGCTACCACGCGGAAGACACCGCGGCGACGCCTCCGGCGCCAGCTCACAGCCGAGCCTGAAGAGCGCGAAGTTGCGATTGAGCACCTCCCGGGTGCCCGATCGCAGGCTCGTTCCCGGCGAAGTCATACTTGGGCCATGTCGCACCGCCTTCTTAGGACCGGCGACGCTTTCTGGCGGCGGTCGAATCAGATGAAGACTCCGAACACGGACCTCGGCAAGCAGCTCGGGGCCTCGGCGCTGGGAGCGCGGATGTGGCGGCTGGAGCCGGGGAAGGCGTCGACCAAGCACCGGCACTTCGAACAGGAGGAGCTCTACGTGCTGCTCGAGGGCAGCGGCCGCGTGCGCGTCGGTGAGGAGGTGCTGACGCTGGCGCCGCTGGACGCGCTGCTGGTCGAGGCCGACACCGTGCGGCAGCTCTTCAACGACACCGACGCCGACCAGCTCTGGCTTGTCGTCGGCGCGCCGGCGGAAGGGATCGCGAGCACGCTGGAGATGAGCGAGGAGCAGCTGCGGCATATGTATCCGGACGGCCCGAAGGCGCTGCCGCCGGAGCTGGGAGAAGGAGAGGCGGAATGAGGATCGGAGTCCTGGGCACCGGCTCGGTCGGCCGGACGATCGCGACGAAGCTGCTGGAGCTGGGGCACGAGGTGACGATGGGCTCGCGCTCGGCCGACAGCGAGGCGCTGGGTAAGTGGCTCGGCGAAGCCGGGGAGGGCGCGAGCGGCGGCACCTTCGTCGACGCCGCGGCCGCGGGCGAGCTGGTCTTCAACTGCACCGCCGGCACGGCCTCGCTGCAGGCGCTGGAGGCGGCCGGCGCCGGCAACCTCGCCGGCAAGACGCTCGTCGACGTCGCCAACCCGCTCGACTTCTCCGGCGGCTTCCCGCCCACGCTCTCGGTCTGCAACGACGACAGCCTCGCCGAGCGGATCCAGGCCGCCCATCCACAAGCGCGAGTCGTCAAGGCGCTGAACACGGTCAATGCCGCGGTCATGGTCGACCCCGGCCGGGTCCCCGGCGATCACAACGTCTTCGTCTGCGGCGACGACGAGGCGGCGAAGGCTCAGGTGGCGGGGCTGCTGGAGGCGATGGGCTGGGCGCGGGAGTCGATCGTCGACCTCGGCGACATCGGCGCCGCCCGCGGCCTGGAGATGTACCTGCCGCTCTGGCTGCGGTTGATGAAAACCCTCGGCGGCCCCGAGTTCAACATCTCGATCGCCCGCTGAACGTGCTTACAGGGCGAGGGTGACGGGCTCTTCGAGCAGGGCCTTGACCCGGGCACGGGTACGAGCCGTGTTCAGGGTGTGCAACAGGTCGTGCGTGGTGTCGATAAGGTCATCTGTGCTCGTGCCGTAAGGGCCGGAGCCGCCCAGCGGATCGTCGCGAAAGGCGTCCAGGAGTCCGGTGAGCTGTGCACGGAGCGGATCGAGGGGGGTTCGACTCTCGTCGGTGGTGGACGG
>JBQCCT010000318.1:0-12714 GCA_051961955.1 Solirubrobacterales bacterium | reverse complement strand
TTGATCCCGCTGCCGGCGCTGATGAAGAGCAGGCGCTCGGGCGGTGGATCGGGGAGGACGAAGGTGCCTTCAACGCCGCCGAGGCGGACGACGTCCCCCGGCCTTGCCCGATGCACGAGGTAGGGCGAGACCTTGCCCGCGTCAACCAGCTTCGGAGTGATCCCGATCAGCCCGTCGGGACGGTCCGGCTCGGTGGTCAGCGAGTAGGCACGCCAGTGGTGGACGCCGTCGACGACCACCCCGATCCGCAGGTACTGCCCGGGCTTGTGGCCCACCCAGTCGTAACCCGGGCGGATCAGGACGGTGACGGCGTCGGCGGTCTCGCGCTCGATCCGCTCGATCCGGCCGCGCAGCTCCTGCGTCGACCAGAGCGGGTTGATCAGTTCGAGGTAGTCGTCGGGCAGCAGCGGCGTGAACAGCGAGCGCACCGCGTCCAGCGTTCGCCGCCGCGTTTTCGAAATCTGGGGTTTGGCGCCTCGCTCGGCCACAGTTCATGGTTGCACGGATCGATGTAATCGTTCTGTGAAGACGGTCACTCCTATACCCGCCTGCGCTGGGCTCAGTCGATCAGCTTGACGTCGCTGATTTCAACCTGGTAGCGGCCTTCCTGGTCGCGGGCGGATGCGGCTTTGTTGAACCAGATCAAGAAGTACTTGGCGGGCGCTTCCAGGTGGAGCTCGACTTCGTTCAGCTCCTTGGCGTTGCTGATCGTGGCGACCGGTTCGCCCCACCCCTGAAGTTCTTCGGGCGGTCCGGAGGCGGTAGCGAAGATCTCCGCATCCCAGCCGGGGGAGGGGGTGCGGATGATCATTTCCGCCGGCCTCACCGCCGACTTGGTGATGACGTAGAGGCCCATCCCCGGGTCGGGGCCGGTCTTGGTTCCGGCGAAGGTCGGGGTGTCGTAGTGCTCGCTGCTCCAGGCGGTGCCAGTCGGGTTGCCGTCGATCGCGAAGCTGATCCCTTCCGGGTCCTCTTCACCATCCCCCTGCGGGTCGTAGTCGGAGGCGCCGGCGAGCGGGATCGGGGTGCCCTTGCCGTTGAGCGCCCCGCCACCACCTCCGCTGTCGCCGCTGCCGATCAGGTGCACCGCCAAGAGGACGAGAGCGGCGACCAGGACCAGCGCTGCGATCGCCAGCCAGGAGCGCCGATGTCCGTCTGAAAGCTTGCGTTCGGCCGGCGGCACCGCCTCCAGCACCGTCGTCGCCTCGCCGGTGGTCGAACCCGCCCGCGCCGCCTCGACTTCGAGCGCGGTCGAGAGGTCACCGATCAGCTCGCTCACCTCCTGATAGCGATCGGTGGAGTCCTTGGCCGTCGCCCGCTCGACCACCATCGCCGCCGCGGCCGAGAGCTCCGGCCGCCGCTGTTGCACGTCGGGCAGTTCCTCGTTGACGTGTTTCATCGCCACCCCAACCTGGCTGTCGGCGTGAAACGGGACCTGCCCGACCAGCATCTCGTAGAGGACGACGCCGAGCGAGTAGATGTCGGAGCGCTGGTCGACCGGATGGCCCATCGCCTGCTCGGGGGAGACGTAGTCGGTGGTGCCGAGGACGCGACCGGTCGCGGTCATCCCGTCCTGCTCGAGCTGGCGCGAGATCCCGAAGTCGGTCAGCTTCGCCCGCCCCTCGGAGTCGATCAGCACGTTCTGCGGCTTGATGTCGCGATGGACCATCCGGCGAGCGTGGGCGACGGTGAGCCCGCGGGCGATCTCGATCGCGTAGGCGAGCGCCTCCTGGGCGTCGAGCGCACCGACCCGGTTGATCCGCTGCTTCAGCGTCTCCCCTTCCACGTACTCGAAGACGATGTAGGGGTGACCGCCGTCCTCGCCGGCGTCGATCACGGCGACGACGTTGGGGTGCGAGAGCTTCGCCACCGCCCGCGCCTCCTGGCGGAAGCGCTCCAACTGGTCGGCCTGCTCGGACATCTCCCGGTGCATCACCTTCACCGCCACCGGCCGGTCGAGCGTGGTGTCCCGGGCCAGATAGACGGTCGACATCCCGCCGCTGCCAAGCTTCGCCTCCAGCTTGTAGCGGCCGGAGAGCACGGTGCCGATCATCTGAGAGCTGGTCGAGGCCGGGTCAGTCACTTGTCCGGCCAACGTTACGACGCGAGCGGTGTGGAGGCGACTCAGACGATCTTCGGTGGTCCTTCGGTTGCGCGGCCGATCGGCCGCGCGGCCGGGTAGTGCGCGCGCAGGATCGCCAGCGCCGCGGCTTCGTCGGCGGCTGGAACCACGACGCAGAAGCCGCAGCCCATGTTGAAGACCTCGCGCATCTCCTCGTCGGAGACTTCGCCGCGCTCTTGGATCAGGTTGAAGATCGCCGGGACCGGTAGGGGGTCGTCGATCTCGTAGCCGACCTCGGCGGCGAGGCGGAGCAGGTTGCCGGTGCCGCCGGAGGTGATGTGGGCGAGGCCGCGGACGTCGACCTCGGAGCGGAGCAGCTCGACGATCGGCTTGACGTAGATCTCGGTCGGCTCGAGCAGCACGTCGCCGAGTGGGCGGCCGAGGCGCCCTTCGGGGTCGTCGCCGAGGTCGATGCCGGCGAGGGCGGAGCGGGCGAGGGTATAGCCGTTGGAGTGGATGCCGCTCGAGGGCAGGCCGATGGCGACGTCGCCGGGCTCGACTGCGGAGCCGTCGATGATCGCGTCGAGCTGGACGATCCCGAAGCAGGCGCCGGAAACGTCGACGCCGCGCACCAGCGGCCCGAGCTGGGCCAGCTCGCCACCGGGGATCTCGATCCCGGCCAGCTCCGCCCCGCGCGCGAGGCCGACGCCGATTTCCTCGCAGACCGCGGGGTCGGCCTGCTCGATCGCGATGTAGTCGAGCATCGCCAGCGGCTCGGCGCCGACGCAGATCACGTCGTTGACGTTCATCGCCACGCAGTCGATTCCGACCGTGTCGTAGCGGCCGAGCTCCTCGGCGACCACCAGCTTCGTCCCCACTCCATCCGTCGAGAGCGCGATCCCGGTCCGCTCGTCGATCTTGATCACGCTCGCGTAGTGCCCCGGCAGCGGCACCTGCGCTGAGGGCCGCCCAAGTTTGATCCCACCAAGCGCGCGCACCAGCCCAGCCACCGCCGAATCGGCCGCCCCCTGGTCGACCCCGGCTTTCGCGTAAGCGTCACTTGCGGTCACTTGCGCCCTAGCTTTGCAAGAACCACGGCCGCCAAGCCGATCCGGTAGGCGGCGTAGGGCCAGAGGGCACGGTCGCGCTCGACCAGCTGGATCAGGCGCTGGCTGGCGAGGGTGGAGGCGAAGGAGGCGGCGACGCCGACGGCGAGAGCGCGGCGCAACTCGGGCGTGGTGCCGCGCTTGGCGAGGCGGGCGCCCTTGAGGCCGGTGGCGCCGACGATGATCGGCAGCGCGATCGTGCGCGAGAGCAGGTTCGCCTGGTCGCGGGAGAAGCGGCGCCAGCGGGCCGCCGCCAGGGTGACGCCGTTGCGGGAGACGCCGGGCGCCAGCGCCGCCGCCTGGGCGATCCCCAGCGCCAGCCCGTCCAGCGGCGTCGCGTCGCCGCGTCCGCGCCGCTGCGGCCGGCGGTCGGCGACGAGCATCGCCCCCGCCCCCGCCAGCAGCCCGTAGGCGGTCGCCCGCGGCCCGCCCAGCCGCCGCTCGATCGGCCGCTCCAGCGTGTAGCCGACCACCGCCGCGGGCAGGAAGGAGAGGCCCAGCAGCAGCGCCCGCCGGCCGTCGAACTGGCGCAGCTCCTCGGCGATCACCTGCCGCTGGCCGATCAGCAGCGCCGCCGCGGCGCCGGTGTGGAGCGCCACCTCGAAGCTCTTGCGCAGCTCCGGGTCGACCTCGTCCCAGTCCCAGCCCGCCAGCCAGGGGACGAGGACGATGTGGGCCGAGCTGGAGACCGGGAGCAGCTCCGCCGGCCCCTGCACCAGCCCCAGCGCCACGGCGCGGCGGGCCGGAATCCCTCCCGCGCTCAAACCTCAGTCGTGTTGGCCGGCTCCGGCGTCGGCCGCTCGTCCTCGCGCCCGGTCTCGTCCTCGCCGGGCCCACCGCCGCGCCAGCGCTGGACGACCCAGTAGATCGCCAGCCCGACGATCGCGACGACGACCAGGTAGTCGAGGATCTGCAGGTGGTGGCGCCACTTTTCCCAGTTGTCGCCGACGGCCTGCCCGATCAGCGCGAAGACCAGCACCCAGGGCAGCGAGCCGAGGGCCGTCAGCCAGGTGAAGCGCCAGAACGGCATCTCCGCGACGCCCGCCGGCAGGGAAATGAAGGCTCGCACCAGCGGCAACAGGCGGGCGAAGAAGACGGTCGCGTCGCCGTGGCGCTTGAACCAGTCGTCCACCCAGGCCAGCCGGCTGGGACTGATATGGATCAGCCGGTTCTTCTCCAGCAGGTCGACCCGGCCGTAGTAGCCGATCGCGTAGGTCAGCCAGGAGCCCGCCATGTTCCCCGCCAGCCCCGCCAGGGTGACCCCGATCAGGCTCTGGTCGCCGTTGGAGACCGTGAACCCGGCGAACAGCATCACCGCCTCGCTGGGGATCGGGATGCAGGCGCTGCCGGCGGCCATCAGCAGGAAGATGCCGAAGAGGCCGGTGTCGTTGATCACGTTGACGCAGAATTCGACGACCGGGCCGGTCAGATCCGCGTAGAGGAAAAGGTGCGGCATGGGGAAGATTGGTGATCCTAGAGCACCCAGCCCTTAAACTCGGCTCTTCATGCGCCGGTTGAACCACCCCGTCTACCGCAACCGGGTTCTGCAGATCGCGGCTGACGCCGTGCTCGTCGCGCTGGCCTACTTCCTCGCCTTCCAGCTCCGCTTCCTCGACCAGGCGCACGGCTGGCCGCACCGCTACGAAGTCCTCTTCGCCCAGTCGGTCGGCTTCGTCGTCGCCGGCAAGCTGGTCGTCTTCGCCGCCTTCGGCCTCTACCAGAAGTGGTGGCGCTACGTGACCGGCCGCGACTTCCTCCTCATTGCCCGCGCCGTCGCCGTCGCCAGCGCCCTGCTGGTGATCGTCTTCGCCGTCGCCAAGCCGTTCCCGCACACGCTGCCGCGCTCGGTCGAGGTGAGCGACTTCGTCCTCACCCTGATCCTGATCGCCGGCGCCCGCCTCGGCGTGCGGCTGATCGTCGAGCGCCCGAGCCGCGGCGCCCGCCTGCCCAAACACCGGGTGCTGGTGGTCGGCGCCGGCTCCGGCGGCCAGATGGTCGTCCGCGAGCTGCAGCTGAACCCCAACCTCGGCGCCACCGCGATCGGCTTCCTCGACGACGATCCGCGCAAGCGGGGGATGCGGATGCTGGGGCTGAAGGTGCTCGGCTCGACCAAGCAGATCGAGCAGATCCTCGACGAGACCGAGCCCGACGAGGTCGTGATCGCGATCCCCTCGGCGCCGGGCACCCTGCGCGGCCGCATCGTCGCCGCCTGCCGCGAGCGCGAAATCCGCGTCCGCACCCTGCCCACCGTCTTCGAGCTGCTGCGCGGCGGCGTCCAGCTGAACAAACAGCTGCGCGACGTCCAGGTCGAGGACGTGCTCGGCCGCGACCCGATCGTGGTCGAGCTCGACCGCGTCGGCGCCTACCTGCGTGACCGCATCGTCCTCGTCACCGGCGCCGGCGGCTCGATCGGTTCCGAGCTCTGCCGCCAGATCGCCCGCGTCGGCCCGCGCCTGCTGGTAATGCTCGACCACGCCGAGGACAACCTCTTCCAGATCGACCGCGAGATGGTCGAGGAGCGCCACTTCGCCAGCTGCGAGGCGGTGCTGGCAGACTGCAAGGAGCCGCACCGGATGCTGGAGGTGATGCAGCGCTTCAAGCCCGACGTCGTCTTCCACGCCGCTGCCTACAAGCACGTGCCACTGATGGAGGCCAATCCGCTCGAGGCGGTCCGCAACAACGCGATCGCCACCCGCGTCACCGCCGAGACCGCCGCCGCCTCCAAAGTCGAGCGCTTCGTCCTTATCTCCACCGACAAGGCGGTCAACCCGCAGACGGTGATGGGCGCCTCGAAGGCGATGGCCGAGTGGATCGTCGAGGCGGCCGGGCACAAGTACCCGGAGACGCGCTTCGCCTCGGTCCGCTTCGGCAACGTGCTCGCCAGCTCCGGCAGCGTGGTGCCGATCTTCCGTAGCCAGATCGAGCGGGGCGGCCCGGTCACCGTCACCCACCGCGAGATGACCCGCTTCTTCATGACGATCCCGGAGGCGGTGCAGCTGGTGATCCGCGCCGGCGACCTTGGCGCCGGCAAGGGCGACGTCTTCGTTCTCGACATGGGCGAGCCGGTGAAGATCGTCGACCTTGCCCACAACATGATCCGCCTCGCCGGCTACGAGCCCGAGCAGGACATCGCCGTCGAGTTCACCAAGCCGCGGCCGGGGGAGAAGCTGCACGAGGTGCTGTTCGGCGACAACGAGGAGTGCCAGCCGACGGCGGCGAAGCGGATCAACCGGGCGGTGCGCGGGGCGGCGCTCGACCAAGAGTGGGTGGAGTCGACCTTGAACGGGCTGGAACACCTGGTTCTGGCCGGTGACGAGGCTAATTTGGCGGAGCGAGTGGTGGAAATGATCGCCTCGCCGGGTGGGGACGCTGCGGCGGTCCTCCCCAACGAATAGCCTCTCGCAGCCGCTTTGGTCCATGTGATCGAACAAATTGGCGCCTTCGCCGGCCTGGCTGCCTTCCTCGGCCTCGCCGTCCTGGCGCTGCTCTCCTTCGCCCACGGGCGCGACATCCGCCGCCTGCGCGACTGGGCGGGCTCGGCACCCGAGCGCGACGCCGAGCGCAAGGAGCAGACTTCGACGATCGCGGCCCAACGGGCGGAAGAGCTGCGGGCGCTGGAGGAAGCGCGCACCGCCGAACAGCAGGTGGTCAGCGGCCGCGAGGAGCGGCGCCGGCGCCGCGAGGAAGGCCTGCCGGAACAGACCATTGGCGAACGGCTGCGGAACCGCTTCTCCGGTTTCGGCGAGTGGGCGGCCCGACCGAGCTCGCTGGTGGTGCTCTTTGTCGTCGCCTTGGTGATTGTCGGCGGCATCGCCTTCCTCGTCATCGGCGGCTCCGACAGCGGCAAGGGCGGCGGTAGCGGCAGGCAGGCGGCGGCGAAGCTGAAGCCGGGCGAAATCAAGGTCACCGTGCTCAACGGCACCGCGGTGCCGGGGTTGGCTGCGACCTTCGCCGACAAAGTCGAAAGCAAGGGCTTCCAGCGTGGCGCCGTCACCAACAGCAGATCCAGCTTTGCCACCAGCGTCGTCATGTTCAAGCGCGGCCACAAGCCGGAAGCGCGCACGGTGGCCAACCGGCTGAATATCTCGAAGCTGCAACTGATGACCGGGGAAATCGAATCCGTCTCGGCCGGGGCCCCCGTCGCTGTGATCGTCGGCGAGGACAATGCCGAAGCGGCGGAATGAGGGGGAGGGGCTCCTCTCCCCACGCCTTGCCGCGCTCGCCTTCGCCCTCCTCGTCCTCGCCACGGTAGTTGCATTCGCCTACGCCCAGCGGGTTAAGCGCGACCCGCTCGTGCTCGACCGCGTCACCTTCGTCGGTGCTCCGCGCCAAAAGGGCACCGAAGTGGTCCACAGCTTCACGCCCAACGGCGACTGTCGTTTCGACCTGATCCGGATCCGCTTCCGCACCACCGTCTCCGGTCAAGGCACGGTGCAGGTGATCAAGCCCGGCGGCCGCGTCGTCCTCACCCTCGCCCGGGGCGAGTTCCTCAAGCGCTACAGCTTCCACACCTACTACTGGGACGGTCGCCAGCGCAACGACGGCATCGCTCCGCCCGGCCGCTACAAGCTGCGGGTTAAATTCGACGGCCGGACCCTGGTCACCCCCGGCGCGATCCACCTGCACGCAAGTTCGAAGCAGGCGACGCCCCGCTGCGCGAGCGCCGCATCGGAGTCTGAACCCAGCGGGGTGGGGCAAAAGTCGGATGCGGCGTCTGGCGCGGAGCCACGGCCGTGAGCGACTTCCTCGCTGGAGCCGGCGTGCTGATCGCCGCCGTCGCCAGCGCTGCCGCGATCCTGCTGCCGCCAGGGCGGCTGCGCAGCGGGGCGATGCTGCTCGCCCTCGTCCTCTTCCCGGTCCTGATCGCCGGCGACCAGTGGCACAACCCGCAGATTGTCGACCTGCGCCACCACACCACCCGCCTCGTGGTCGCACTGGCGATAGCGGCGATCATCGTCGTAGCCCTCGCCCACGCGTTTCGCCGCTGGCGGATGCTGCTACCGCTCGCCGTCGTCTTCGCCCTCCCCTTCCGCGTGCCGCTCCACGCGGGGGGTGAATCAGCCAACCTGCTGGTGCCGCTCTACCTGGTCATCGCCGCCGGCGTGGTCGCCGCCCTGCTGCGGGACTGGACGGCCCCTCGGGCCGTGGCAGTGCCCGCCCGCTGGCTACCCCGCGTGCTTGCAGTGGTTGTGGTTCTGTACGCAATACAGACGTGGTACTCGGCTGACTTCTCCAAGGGGCTGCAGAACGTCTGCTTCTTCCTGGTCCCGTTCACCGTCGCGTTTGCGTTGTTGCAAGACGTGGAGTGGGACCGGCGGTTGCTGAAGTGGGTGCTGGTCGTGGTGGGAGTCGAGGCAGCCGTCTTCGTGCTCATCGGCTCGGTCGAGTACGTCAGCAGGAATCTGTTCTGGAACGACCAGATCATCAGGTCGAACGAATTCCACACCTACTTCAGAGTCAATTCGGTGTTCTGGGACCCGAACGTCTACGGGCGCTATCTCGCTCTCGTCACCGTCATTGCCACCGCGGCGATGCTGTGGGCGCGGACGCGGGAGGCGTTCTGGTTGCTGTGCGGGCTGATCCTGGTCCTGTGGATCGGTTTGGTGCCAACGTTCTCGCAGTCGAGCTTCCTCGCTCTCCTTGCCGGCCTGGCGATGCTGGCGGCAATCCGCTGGAGTTGGCGCTGGACCTTGGGGGTCGTCGTCGTCGGCGCGATCGGAGCGGTACTCGTCGTACTGCTCGTAGGGGGCTCCGGCAAGATCACCTCGGACCGCCTCAACGTCGACCTCAGCGGTCGCGGCAACCTGGTCTCCGGCGGTCTCGACCTCTTCTCCGAACGCCCGATCCAGGGCTATGGCTCCGGCTCCTTTCAAAACGCCTACAGGGAACACCGCGAAAACAAGGACGTGCCGGTGACGGTCTCCCACACCGAGCCGGTCACCGTCGCCGCCGAGCAGGGCCTGATCGGCTTAGTCGCTTACAGCGCTCTGATCGTCGTAGCGCTATGGACCCTGGGCGCGGGCCTCTGGAGCGCACCTACCGCCGGCTTGGCTGCCCGAGCAGCGGTCCTCGCAGCCTTCGTCGCACTGCTAGTCCATACCCTCGCCTACGCGGGGTTCTTCGAGGACCCGATCACCTGGGTCCTGCTGGCGGTAGGAGCGTCGCTGGCGGCGACCACCGCAGTCCGCGACCCCGCGTAGGGTCCCTGCATGTCGGGATACCTGCGCCGCCTGGCGACCACCGGCGCCGCCTACACCGCCGCGAGCGTCCTCTCCAAGGTCATCGCGGTCGCGTTGCTGCCGCTCTACACGCGGTACCTGAGCCCGACCGACTACGGCGCCGCCGAAGTCCTCTTCAGTGCAGTCGTCTTTGCCAGCATCGTCATTCGCTTCGGCCTGATCGAGGCGATCCTACGTTTCTACCACCTCGATGAGGAGGACTCGCGGGAGGTCGTCCGCAGCACCTTCGCCGGCCTCTTCTGGTTGTCGACGATTGGTGCGCTGGTTCTCCTGCCCTTCGCCGACCCGATCGCCGAAGCGCTGCTCAAGCACTCCGCCCCCGGCTTGGTGCGGATCGCGATCGGCGGCCTCTGGGTGCTGACGATGTGGGAGTTCATGCTGACCCTGTTCCGGCTCGAGGAGCGGGCGCGGGCCTACTTCGTGACGACGCTGCTCAACGTGCTCGCCGCGATCGGCCTCACCGTCGTCCTCGTCGTCGGCTTCGAAGACGGCGCTCGCGGGCTGCTGCTCGGCAGCTACGCCGGCGGCGCCGCCTTCGTCCTCGGCCTGATCGTCTTCCAGTGGCGGCGGCTCTCGCTGCGCTTCGACCCTGCCCTGCTGCGCCGCCTCTTCCGCTTCGGCCTGCCGACGATGCCGGCCGAGGCCTCGCTCTACCTGCTCAACTTCGTCGACCGCCTGATCATCGTCCGCTCGCTCGGTCTCGCCGAGGCGGGCCTCTACTCGCTGGCGGTGAAGTTCGCCCAGGCTGTCAACGTCCTGGTCCGCGGCTTCCAGCTCGCCTGGCCGCCGCTCGCCTACTCGATCCGTGACGACGACGAGGCCCGCCGCGCATACGCCACCGTCGTCACCCTCTTCACCGCCGGCTGCGCCTGGGTCGTCGCCGGGATGTGGCTGTTCTCGCGCTGGATCGTCCGCGCCCTCGCCGCGCCTGAATTCTTCGGCTCCTACAAGGCGATCGGCCTGATCTCCACCGGCGTCACCCTCTACGCGCTCTATCTGGTCCTGGTCGTGATCCTCGGCCGCACCGGCCGCACCGGGTTCAACTTCCCAGCCGCGATCGCCGGCCTCGTCGCCAACGTCGCTCTCAACCTCGTGTTGGTGCCGGCGCTCGGCATCGCCGGCGCCGGCCTCGCCCTCGTCATCTCCTACCTGGTGGTGCTGGGGCTGATGTACGTGTTCACCCAGCGCCTCTTCCCGGTGCCCTACGAATGGGCCCGCCTATCCCGCGTGGTCGTCACCGTCGCAGTCCTCGTCGGCGTCGGCGAAATGCTCGTCCCGACCTCGGGCGCGCTCGGCCTCTTGATCCGCGCCGCCCTTTTCGTCGCCTACCCGCTGGCCCTTCTCGCCACCGGCTTCTTCACCCCAGGCGAGCGGCGCTGGCTCAACCGCCTCCGCCATCCGGGCGCGGTGCTTGCCGGCATCGCCTCGCTACGCGCCCAGCCGGCCGCGGTGGACGGTGGCATCCCCGAGACCTACGAGGCCGAGCAGCTGGACGAAGACGCCCGCCTCTAGTTCCGTGGTTCCTTTGTCCTGATTTAGCGGACTAAGGAACCACGGAACGAGCTCGGTCTCGGATCGATTCGCCGCGACTGGGGAAGAGGGCTTGGCAGGTATGGGCCCAGTAGACGCGCGCGGGCTGGTTGGGGAGGACCGTCGCCGCCAGGGCTCGGATCGCGTAGGACCAGGCGGTGAGGAGGCGCACCGCCAGCGCCGCCGCGCGGCCGTGGTGCTTGCGCATGTAGAGGTTGCGGTTGCGGTGGAATTCGACGATGCGGGGAAGGCCCTTGGCGAGGTCGGTCGAGAGCTGATCGTGGTGAACGGCCTCGGCGGCGGGGACATAGAGCGAGTGCCAGCCGGCGTCGGCCAGGCGCTTGGCGAAGTCGCACTCGTCGTAGTAGACGAAGAAGTCGGCGTCCATGTAGCCGACCTCCTCCGCGGCCTCGCGGCGGACCAGGAGCGCGCTCGACTGCCCCCAGTCGACCCGCCCCGTCTCGCTGCCCTTGCTCTGCACGGTCAGCCGGCGGTGCAGGGAAAGCGCCCCGGCAGCGGCGGTCCCGACTCCGGGGAAACGCCAGGCACAGGGGACGGGACGGCCGGCCGAATCGAGCAACTGCGCCGTCGCCGCGGCCGCTTTCGGGTCGGCGTCGAGGGCCGCGACCAGCGCCTCCGCCGCCCCCGGGCGCAGCTCGGAATCCTCGTTTAACAGCAGGCAGTACTTGCCACGCGCCTCGCGCATCAGGGTCGAGTCGTTCTCGGCCTTTCCCGTCCGTCGCTCCAGCGCGATCAGTCTGATCTCGCCGCCGAGCGCCTGCACCGCCTCGGCCGAGCCGTCGTCGGAGGCGTTGTCGAGAACGAGGACCTCGCGCTCGACGCCCGCGGGGTGGGTGCGCTCGATCGCGGCCAGGCAGGCGAGCAGGTACTCGCGGCCGTTCGTGTTCACGACGCAGTAGGAGAGCAGAGGTGGGAGGGTCTGTCCCGGTAGAGGTTCCACTTAACTTTTTCCGAACACAGTTGGCGGCTGTCCGCCAGCCTCGCCACGGAAAAAGTACAAGACGTTCCACCTCTACCGGGACAGACGGAATGAAGGTTCAGATAATCGACCCATCCGCGTTCACGCCGCCCTACGACCGCGCCCTTGCGGCGGCGCTCGCGCGCGCCGGTGCCGAGGTCGAGCTGGTCACGACCAGGTTCCTCTACGGGCCGGTGCCGCCGGCCGAGGGCTACGCGGTCGATGAGCGCTTCTACCGCCGCAGCGCCGCCCGCGGCCTCGAGGCGCGGGGGCGACTCCCCTTTAAGACGGCGGAGCACCGCGGCGCCATGCTCCGCTTCCGCCGCGAGGCCGGCGCCGACGTCGTCCATTACCAGTGGCTGACGATCCCGGCCCTCGACATGCGCCTGCTGCCGCCGCTGCGCCCCCGGGTGATGACCGCGCACTACATCCTGCCGCCGCGGCCGAGTCGCCGAGCGCTCGCCTCCGCCCGCCGCGTCTTCGGCGCCATGGACGCCGTCGTCGCCCACTCCGAGCACGGCGCCGCCCGCCTCCGCGACGAGGTCGGCATCGCCGCCGAGAAGGTCCGCGTCGTCCCCCATGGCGCCTTCGACTACCTGACCAGGTTGCCCGAGGAGAAGCCGCTCCCCGCCGAGCTCGACGGTGCGGAAGGGCCGGTGATCCTCTCCTTCGGCCTGCTCCGCCCCTACAAGGGCCTCGAGAACCTGCTCGAGGCCTTCGGCGAGGTCGGTGGTGACGCCGAGCTCTGGATCGTGGGCAACCCGCGCATGGCGGTCGAGCCGCTGCACGAGATGGCCG
>JBQCCT010000317.1:0-5286 GCA_051961955.1 Solirubrobacterales bacterium | reverse complement strand
CCTCGGCAGCGGCGTCCGCCTCCTAGACGGAATCCCGCCGAGCGTGCAGTTGGAGCAGACGCGCGTGGTCGAGGCTCCCGGCGTCGCCCACCTCTTCTATGCGCTCAATTACTGACGCCGGCTAGGAGCCGAGCAGCTTCGCCTTCTGGGCGGCGAACTCCTCCTCGGTGAGGATGCCCTGCGTTTTCAGCTCGCCCAGTTCCTTCAGCTGGTCGATCATCGAGCTCCCGCCGCTCTGTTCGGGCGCGGGCGGCATCGACTCCGGGGCCGACTGGGCCTGGATCGCGGCCTGCTGTTCCTGTTCGGCCCAGCGTTCCCCCTGGCGTTTGGAGACGCGGTTGCTGACGGCGGTCGCGGTGCCGGCGATGACCGCGGTGCGGGCCATGCCTCGAAGTAGTCCTGGCATCGGGTGCTCCTCTCTACTCGTCGGCCTCGGCGGCGTCCAGCGCCGCGAGGATGTCTTCGGCGGGAATCCGGCCGCTGGCCACCAGCTCGCCGCCGGAGCGGCGGACGGCGCCTACGAACGGTGCCGCCCAGCTGTTCTCGAACACGAGCAGGGCCGCCGCGGTGCCGGGTTCGAGCACCCCGCCGGCCGCTTCGACGTCCTCGTCGCCGAGCAGCCCCGACGCGGCGCCCTCGAAGATCGCCAGCTCGGCGACTTCGCCGCCGAGGTCGGCGAGCTCGAGCGCGGTGACATCTCCCTCCTCGTCCTTGGCGACGAAGACGAGGTCGAGGATGCGGATCAGGCCGCGGTCGACCAGATCGATGAGGTGCGGCGCAAGCTCCCCATTCGGCTGCTTCCCTGGCCACTCAACCAACAGATAATCGATCGGGCCTATCTCGTTTGACTGGTTCATAGACGCCCCTTCACTTTTGAAAAAGTAATCTAATCTTGCCCTTGAGAAAGCTATCGCGCGCCTATGCGATCTGTCACCCGGGGTTTAGGCTGCCCCCATCGCACCGCAGACCCCAGAAGAAGTCGCGAAGCTCTACGGCAGCCGTTTCCTCACCGAAGACGCGCCCGACGGTCCATTTCCCGCCAGCGGGATGCCGGCGCTCGACGCGATGCGGTTGGTGGACGAGGAACTGGTGCTGGAGGGGGACCCCTGGCGCAACCTCGCCACCTTCGTCACCACCTGGATGGAGCCGGAGGCGCAGCGGATCGTCAGCGAGAACCTGCACCGCAATTTCATCGACCACGCCGAGTATCCGATCTCGGCCGAGATCGAGCAGCGCTGCATCCGCATGCTCGCCGACCTCTACCACGCGCCGGGCGAGACGACCGGCTGCCGCACCCAGGGCTCCTCGGAGGCGATCATGCTCGGGGCGCTGTCGCTGAAGTGGAAATGGAAGGAGCGCCAGGAAGCGGCGGGGAGGTCGACCGACAAGCCGAACTTGGTCTTCGGCGGCGACGTCCACGTGGTCTGGGAAAAGTTCTGCCGCTACTTCGACGTCGAACCGCGGATCGTCCGCCTGCAGGAGGACAAGTACGTAATCGGTCCCGAGGACGTCGAGCCTCATATCGACGAGAACACGATCGGCGTCGCCGCCGTGCTCGGCACCACCTTCACCGGCCACGCCGACGACATCCCCGGCATCAACGACCTCCTCTTGCGGGTCAAGGACGAGCAGGGGCTCGACGTGCCGCTGCACGTCGACGCCGCCAGCGGCGGCTTCGTCTGGCCCTTCCTCTACCCCCACTCCGAGTGGGACTTCCGGCTCGAGCAGGTGCGCTCGATCAACGTCTCCGGCCACAAGTTCGGGCTCGTGTACCCGGGAATCGGCTGGCTCGTCTTCCGCGAGAAAGCCGATCTGGCCGAGGACCTCGTCTTCTACGAGAACTACCTCGGCAAGACGGACGCGACCTTCACCCTCAACTTCTCCACCGGCGCCTCGATGGTGCTCGCCCAGTACTACAACTTTGTTCGTCTCGGCCGCGAGGGCTACGAGGTCGTGATGAAAGCGATGGAGCAGAACGCGAAGGCGCTGGCCGAGAAGCTCGAAGAAAACGGCGACTTCGAGCTGATCGGGGCCGAGAAAGAGCAGCTGCCGCTGGTTGCCTTCAAGCTGCGCGAGGGCAAGGACTACGACGAGTTCGACGTCTCCTGGCAGCTCTCGGCCGAGCGCGGCTGGATGCTCCCCGCCTACACGATGCCGCCCGACGCCCAGGAGGTGAAGGTGATGCGGGCCCTGGTCAAGGAGACGCTCAGCCGCGCCCAGGTCGACCGCCTGGCCGGCGATATCGCCGAGGCCTGCCGGACGCTCGACAAGAAGGGCGGCGCCCATCCGCAGGAGCGGCACCAGATGAAACGCAGCCCGGGTTATTGATCAGCAAGAGCGGGTAGGGAGCAGGCGTGGGATTGAAGCCGCTGTCCGCCGCTGCCCTGGTCGCCCTCTCCCTCGGCCTTGTCGCTTGCGGGGGCAGCGGCCCCGATCCCAGCCCGAGCGAAGCCGGCAGGATCGACTAGCTTCGCTCTCAGATGCCCTTCTGGTTGGCCCGCAAGGCAGCGCCGCGCATCTGGAAGCGCGTTCCCTGGAAGATGGTCTGGACCGCTTCGGTCTGGCTTGCCGCCAAAGGCAAAGAGCGCGTCCAGCAGAACCTCACCCAGCGCGAACAGACCGAGTTCTGGAACCTGGTCAAGAAATCCAAGGGCCGCCCCGCCAATCTCGCCCAGCGCGACCGCACGCGGCTGAAGAGCATCGTCAGCAAGGCGATCCGCGGCTAAGCGCCTAGGATTCTGGCCGGATGAAGCCGGTCATGGTCGCCACCACCGTCGCCAAGCCGCCTGCGGAAGTGTTCGAGTTCCTTGACGTCCTCCCCAACCACGAGGGCTTCCTCGATCACTATCTGACCGACTGGAAGTTCTCCGGGCCGCAGCGCGGGGTCGGCGCCAAGGCGCGTGCGCGCGCCAACGCGGTTGCCTCGCAGGACTACTTCGAGTTCGCGGTGACGGAGGCCGAGGCGCCGCGTCGGATCGTCGAGCAGGGTGTCTCCGCCGGCGGCAAGCGCAAGACCCGCGGCGCTTATCTCCTCGAGGAGACGGCGGACGGTGGCACCCGGATCGAGTTCGAGCTCACCTTCCTCGAGGTGCCGCGCAGCGAGCGCCTCGTCCCCTTTCTCACCCGAGCCTTCGTCAAGCGGGTCAACGCCAAGTCGATGCGCCGGCTCGCCAAGCAGCTCGGCGGCTGACAAGATCCCGGCGTGGCCGAGGGGGAGCGAGAGGACCTGGCGGAGCTGCTGGCGCGGCGGGCGCTGACCGAGGATGCGGCGCGGCCGGAAGCGGTCGAGCGGCGCCACGCGGCCGGCGGACGCACCGCGCGGGAGAACGTCGAGGACCTGGTCGACCCCGGCTCCTTCGTCGAGTACGGACGCTTCGCGATCGCCGCCCAGCGCGGCCGCCGCGAGCTCGAGGACCTGATCGCCCGCACCCCCGCCGACGGGCTCGTCGCCGGCACGGCCCGCGTCAACGGCGACCTCTTCGACGCCGAGCGCGCCGCCTGCGCGGTCCTCTCCTACGACTACACCGTGCTGGCCGGGACCCAGGGCGCGCTCGGCCACCGCAAGAAGGACCGGCTCTTCGAGCTGATCGAGCGGATGCGGCTGCCGGTCGTCTTCTACGCCGAGGGCGGCGGCGGCCGGCCCGGCGACACCGACTACCCCGTCGTCTCCGCCCTCGACACCCGCGCCTTCGCGCTCTGGGCGAAGCTCTCCGGGCTGGTGCCGCGGATCGCGATCGTCCACGGCCGCTGCTTCGCCGGCAACGCGGTCCTGGCCGGCTGCGCCGACCTGATCGTCGCCACCGCGGGCTCCTCGCTGGGGATGGGCGGGCCGGCGATGATCGCCGGCGGCGGCCTCGGCGACGTCCATCCCGACGCGGTCGGGCCGCTGGAGACGCAGGCGCGCAACGGCGTCGTCGACCTCGCCGTCGCCGATGAGGCGGAGGCGACCGCCGCGGCCAAGCGCCTACTCGCCTACTTCCAAGGTGCGACCGCGCCCGGTGCCGAACCCGACCAGGCCCGCCTGCGCGAGCTCGTCCCCGGGCGCAAGCGGCGCGCCTACGACCCGCGGCCGATCGTCGAGACCCTCTGCGACGAGGGCTCGGTCACCTTGCTGCGCGAGCGTTTCGCGCCGGAGATGGTGACGGCGCTGGCCCGGATCGAGGGGCGCCCGCTCGGGATCATCGCCAACGACACCCGCCGTACCGCCGGCGCCGTCACCAGCGAGGCCGCGGACAAGGCGGCGCGCCACCTGCAGCTCTGCGACGCCTTCGGGCTGCCGGTCATCTCCCTCGTCGACACCCCCGGCTACATGGTCGGCCCCGAGGCCGAGGCGACCGGGCTGGTGCGGCGCGCCTCGCGGCTGCTGGTCGCCGGGGCGGCGCTGCGGGTACCGCTCATAGCGGTGATCCTGCGCCGCGGCTACGGCCTCGGCGCGCAGGCGATGGTCGGAGGCAGCCTGCACGAGCCGCTGCTGACCGTTGCCTGGCCGAGCGCCCACCTCGGCCCGATGGGGCTGGAGGGGGCGGTGCGACTGGCGCTGCGCAAGGAGCTGGAGGCGATCGCCGACGAGGCCGAGCGCGAGCAGCGCGTCCGCGACCTCACCGCAGCCGCCGAAGAGAACGCCAAGGCGCTGAACGCCGCGGCGCTGTTCGAGCTCGACGACGTGATCGACCCGGCCGAGACCCGCGGCCTCGTCGCCTCGACGCTGAAGGCCGCCGGCGACGCCAACCCGCCCGGCGCCCACCGCTTCGTTGACACCTGGTGACGCGTTCCGTGGTTCCTTTTGCACCTATACGGTGCGTTTCGAACCACGCAACTCGTAAACAAGCAAGGGAGAGACGCGGTGACCGACTACTCCGACCTGAAGGCGCTGTTCGTCAACTGCACGCTGAAGCGCAGCCCCGAGGTCTCGAACACGCAGGGCCTGATGGACAAGTCGATGGAGGTCATGCGGAGCAACGGGGTCGAGGTGGACTGCATCCGCGCGATCGACCACGAGATCGCGATCGGCGTCTGGCCCGACATGACCGAGCACGGCTGGGAGCGCGACGAGTGGCCCGCGATCTACGAGCGGGTGATGGCGGCCGACATCCTCGTCTTGGGGATGCCGATCTGGCTGGGGGAGAAGTCCTCGGTCGCCACCCACGTGATCGAGCGCCTCTACGGCAACTCGCACCTGCTCAACGACCGCGGCCAGTACGCCTACTACGGGCGGGTCGGCGGCTGCATCGTCACCGGCAACGAGGACGGGATCAAGCACTGCGCGATGAACGTCCTCTACTCGCT